>PUMT01000059.1 GCA_003551495.1 Bacteroidota bacterium | reverse complement strand
CTCGAAGCCCGTGATGCCCAGGTAAAGGTGTTTGCATGGATACTATACATTGTAGCCGGCTTCGGCATCTTCGGAACGGTCATTACCATGATGCATGAGCGGCTAAGGGAGTTCGGGATCTTGCTGTCTATAGGACTGAAACGCACTCAGCTCTCTGCAATATGCCTTCTTGAAACGGTAATTATGAGCCTGCTGGGAGTTTTATGCGGTGTGGCAATAGGATACCCGGTAATGTCCTGGCTCAACAGGAACCCTATACCTCTTGAGGATGACCTTGCCGAGGTTATGCTGGATATGGGGTTTGAGCCTGTATTGCCCTTCTCGGTAGCGCCTGATATATTTATATACCAGGGAATCACGATATTTATAATAGCCCTGTTTGTCGGCCTCTATCCTGTAAAAAGGGTTTTCAGGCTGGATATGATCAGCGCTGCAAGAAAATAGAATAATAAATTTATAATATACATAAAATGAAGACACTGATAAAAATATCATGGAGGAACATCTGGAGGAACAGGTCGCGGTCAATCACAATAATAACGGCTCTGATCCTCGGACTGATGGGCGGGGTGTTCTCGGCTTCAATGCGACTGGCACTTGAGGAGCAGCAATTTGAAGATACCATTGACAACCAGATTTCCCACATACAGTTACATCACCCTGAATTTATTGCTAATCCTGAAGCTCAGTACTATATTAAAGGAGGGCTTGAGATTGCTTCTGAACTTTCAGACAGGGATGACATAATTGTGGCATCGCCCCGGGCGGTGGTTGATGGAATGATCGCATCTGCCAACATGAGTTCAGGTGTAAGGATAAAAGGGATTGATCCGGAAATTGAAGCGCGTACTACCGGACTGGATGAGCTGATTACAGAGGGGACTTACTTCTCTGAAAATGGAAGGCTGCCATCTGTTGTAATAGGACAGGCTCTTGCAGACAATCTGAATTCAGGAGTAGGTTCAAGACTGGTACTAACATTCCAGGATATTGAAGGCGAAATGGTGAGTTCATCATTCAGGGTTGAAGGCATCTATAAACTCACATCGAAAAGCTTCGAAGAGAGGATGGTTTTTGTAAACTTTCCCGACCTGAACAGGATCATCGGAGAGAATGATATTGTCACTGAAATAGCTGTAGTTATAGAAAATCCTGATGATTACCGGGATGTTGCCGGAATAATCAGCGGACTTTACCCAAATACGAAGGTGCGTCACTGGGCAGACCTGCAACCGGCACTTTATTATTCACTTGAGGTGCTTGGTGAAGCCCTGATCTGGATATTGATAATCATCATAATGGCCGTATCCTTCGGATTGCTGAATACTATACTGATGTCGATCCTTGAAAGGGTGAGGGAACTGGGGGTTCTCCTGTCAGTAGGCATGAAAAGGAGAAAAGTATTCTCGATGATTGTTGCAGAAACAACCATTATTGCTATTATCGGGGGAGTTATCGGACTGTTCATGTCATGGGGAATGATAGAGATCCTGGGCAATACAGGAGTCCCTATACCGGGAGCAGAGGGGCTGGAGGATTTCGGCTATGCATCGGTTCTCTACCCGAGAATTGAAACAGCCTTTTATTTCGAGATAGCCGTAGTGCTTGTGTTTTTTGCAGTACTGGCTTCAATATATCCCGCATGGAAAGCTATCCGGCTGCAGCCGGCTGTAGCTGTCAGGCAGGAGTAAGCAGCCGGGGCGGACTTCCGGTCAGTTGGATAAAACTGCCAGACCGGTAATCTCCGGGAAATTGCACCCCCGGAACCCGAAAAGCCGAAAGCTAATAACATAAAATGAGTAAATAAAAATTATAAAACCTATAGAGATGAAGACTGTAATCAAAACAACCGACCTTTCAAAAGTATATACAGAAACTGCTGTTCCGGTACATGCACTGAAAAATGTAACCCTTGAATTCAAACAGGGTGAATTCACAGCTATAGTCGGCCCCTCGGGCAGCGGAAAAACCACTTTCCTGAATGTTATCGGGGGGCTTGATAAGCCAACCGGCGGAAATGTAGTGATTGACGGGGTGGATATAGCCACCATGAAAGAGAGCAAGCTGTTCGATTTCCGCCTCAGGCACATCGGTTTTGTATTCCAGGCTTATAACCTGATACCTGTGCTTACGGCAGTTGAAAACGTATCATTCATAATGCTTCTTCAAAACAGGCCAAAAGCTGAAATGGAAGAGCGGGCCAAAGAGATGCTGGAGCAGGTGGGACTTTCAGACAAGCTGGATGTAAGGCCTGGAAAGCTGAGTGGCGGACAGCAGCAGCGTGTTGCAGTTGCAAGGGCACTGGCCTCAAAACCCGACTTTGTACTTGCAGATGAACCAACTGCCAACCTCGACACCGAATCGGCTTTCAACCTGCTTGATATTATGGCAAAACTGAACAGGGAAGAAAATATTACTTTAATCTTTTCCACACACGACCAGAGGGTAATCGAAAGAGCCCGCCGGGTTATAACCCTGGTTGACGGAGCTGTTGCCACCGACGAGCATTTTGAGAGAAACTGAAAAATAATAACACTTCATTGCATGTGGAAAACAGATTAGGTATAATTTAACAACAACAGTTTATGCAAAATACAAGATTTTATATTTCGTCTATATTTATCACTCTTTTTTTAGGCAGCGGCATTATTACGGGAACAGAAACAGTCATTTCAGACCCATCCGGAATCAACCCTCCGGTATTGAGAGGCTACATAAGGGAAATGCCGGCAATCAGAATGGACAGTGATTTCTCGGATCCCGGTTTCACGAATCTTGTGCACAACAGACTGAACCTGAGATGGGATCCCGCCGGCAATTTCCGCATAGCATTTGAAGTCCGCAACAGACTCTTTTATAACAGTATGTTCAAAGAGCACCCTCAATACAGCGACTTGCTTGGAAGGGATGATGGACTTGTGGATATGTCATGGGTGTGGCTTTCGGACGGTGCGTGGATCGGCCATACAATGGCAGACAGGCTTTACGCCGACTGGAGAAGTGAGAACTGGCACGTGAGAGTGGGCAGGCAGCGCATTAACTGGGGTATCAACCTTGTTTCAAACCCGAACGACCTTTTCAACACCTATTCTTTTTTTGACTTCGACTACGAGGAGAGGCCCGGGACTGATGCGGTGAGGATACAGCATTATCTTGGAGACCTTTCCAGAGTCCAGTTAGCCGTTAGTCCTGCAAGAAACAGCAGGGAAACAGTGGCGGCAGGTCTTCTAAATCTTGATATTAGAAACTACGATTTCCAGGCTCTGGCGGGATACTTCAGAAACCGGCTGGCACTCGGCACCGGCTGGGCCGGAAGTATAGGCGGAGCCGGTTTCAAGGGTGAGGCAACCTGGTTTTACGACCTTGAAGAAGAGGAAGGAACCGGAAGGGGTAATCTTGTGGCAGCAACCGGACTGGATTATATGTTTTCCAACGGTACATTCGGTGTTGTGGAATTCCTTTACAACGGAGGATACCAAAGAAGAGAAGGAGATGTGTTCATGATCACCGAACCTATGCGCCCCGACAATATTATGTTCTCAAAGTATGCCATAACAGTCAGTGCCACGCATCCATTCTCACCGGTATTGAACGGCGGACTTTCCATGATGGCTCTGCCCGATATAGAGGCCGCTTTCTTTATGCCGCGTATAGAATATTCCCTTGCAAGAGACCTTGACATGGAGTTTGTGGGGCAAATATTTGCAGGGGGTAAAAAAACCATTTTCGAAGAAGCCGGCTCAGCTTTCTATTTAACAGTGCAATACTCCTTCTGAAACTACTCTTCAGGCAATTCCATTTTTGCGGAAAAAGGGAGTTTGCCCCCGACAATTTTAACAATGCCGGTCATTTCTTCGTCCCCAACTTTTACTATAAGGTAAAAAAGGCGTATCTACAAAAAGAGAGCCTGCCGGCCGGGGAGTAGCCAGTCGCATGCAAGTCTCATGCTCCATAATTCCGAAACAGTGTTACCCTGATTTAGCCAGCCGGTTCTGAATTATAAAAAATCTTTTAGATTTGTAAAGAAATAAACTTTGCGCTCCCTGAAAGGGCAGAACACATCAGAACCCATTGAAAATGTTTTCCGGACATACCGGCCAGGATATTGAACGCTTCAAAAAAATCTTTGATGCTTATTATGATAATATAAGAAGCTTTATATACTTCAAGACCGGCGATACTGACCTTGCAGATGATCTTGTACAGGAGGTTTTCCTCAGGATATGGGACAGGAGGGGTACCCTTCGAAATGAAACCATTAAACCACTTCTTTACACAATAGCCGGCAATCTTGTCAAAAACCATTTCAGCCGCAAAAAAGTAGAATATAACTTTTTTCGAAAATCAAACCCTCCCGGCACATCGGAGCCGGCTGACTTCGAAATGGAAACCATTGAATTTGAAAGGCTTCTTCAGGAAACCCTGTCTTCGGTTCCTGAAAAGAGCAGGATTGTTTTCCTGATGAACAGGATAGAGAAGCTTACATATGTTGAAATAGCTGAAAGGCTCCAGTTGAGTGTAAAAGCTGTTGAAAAAAGAATGAAAACCGCACTTGAGCACATAAGAAAAAGGATTGGCTATAAGTTTTAATAATAATGGGAAACAAAAACAAATCAAATAAAGAGAATGATGCCGGCCGGCCCGGAGATAAGTTCAGCAGGTATTTGTCTTCGCTTTCAGCTCCGCCGGGTAAAGGGAAGGATGCTGCCTGGGATGATCTGCTTCAGGCTATTGATGAAAGGGAAAAAGAAAAAAGCCCCGGGATAGCCCGATTCCGGCATAAAGTTCGCACCAGGGTATATGCCAGGTACGCTGCAATTGCTGCAATACTTATTGTTGTTTCCATTCTTGCTGTTATCGTTTCCCTGCCCGGCGGGGAAAAGAGTATTGATACAGCCCGGGGTGAGGTACTAAGCCTTTCACTACCAGACCAGACAGAAGTAATACTCAATTCAGAATCCAGAATAACATACAGGAGAAGAGGCTGGGAAAAAGAGAGATTGGTCAGCCTGTCAGGAGAGGCCTATTTCAACGTAGTTGATGGGTCCGTTTTTTCTGTTTTTTTTGAAACCGGATCTGTAAGGGTAGTTGGTACATCATTCAATCTTTACGCCCGTGATAACAACTTTGAGGTATATTGCAGCAGCGGAACAATTCTTGTCGAGTCAGAAGCAACAAAAATATCTGAAAAACTTGAATCCGGGGAGGGACTTAGAAGCAAAACCACCGAAGAGGGATACGAGGTAACACGATTCAGAATGCCCTATGAAAAAGGGGCTGCATGGATAAGGGGGGAATTTTACTATGAAAATGCTCCACTGGGTAGTGTTTTCAGGGAAATTGAAAGGCAATTCGATATAACCATCAATGCCCCGGATGTTGATCTCAACAGAAGATACACCGGTCTGTTCCGCAGGGAAAACCTTGAGGAAGCACTGGATATGGTATGCATCCCCATGAACCTTGATTACATCAGAACCGGTGAAAGGGAGGTTACTGTAAAGTAAGAAAATCACTTTTTTTGGTAGGGTGAATGCAATTCTGGCTGTACTATATTATAAGCAGATGACCTTGTAAGACAACAGCTCAATATGAAAGCAAAAAGGGACCCGACAAGACTTACAGGCAAAAACAAAAGGAACTACTTCCTCAAGTTGTTTCTGGTTGTATCCCTGCTCCATCTTCCTTCAAACGTTATTTTATCTCAGAACAACCTGATAACAGCCGATTTCGTTAATGCCCCCCTGTCAGAGGTGCTTAACGGCATCAGCCAGAATTGTGGTGTCAGAGTGGCCTTTGACTATGATCTGGCATCCGGCATTTCCGTGACCCTGAGGCTCAAAAATGCCGATGCTGATAATGCTTTGAGCCTTGCGCTTCAGGATACGCCTCTTTGGTACATCAATGTCAATGACGTATATATCATTAAACTGCGGGAAGAGATACCGGAAGAAATAGTTTTACCCGAACCTGAAATAACGAAGATCAGGATAGCAGGAGTTGTTCGTGAAGCAGAAACAAGGGAACACCTGCCCTATGCGGGAATTCAGATTGAGGGGACAAACCAGGGAACCAGCGCCAACAGTGATGGTTATTTTACATTGATAACACAATTTGCCGATTCTTTGAAACTTACTGTAAGCTATATTGGATATGACCCTGTACAACGACTGATTCATCCGGCAGATGAAGAAGGATTCCTGGTCATTGAAATGAAGCAGCGTTCAGATATGCTTGAAGTAGTTGAAATAGTCGGAAAACCGCACCAGGAAATAATAGAGGTATCAGATATGGCCGGAAGGTTCGCCATGAACGCCTCGCGCATGCAGGAGATACCTTCACTTAACGGACTTGATGTGGCTGCACCATTGCAGATCCTGCCTGGTATTGACGGTACTACAGAAAGAGCTTCAGGCCTGAGCATAAGAAAAGCGGAACCGGACAAGAACCTGATTATATATGACGGTTTCCCGATTTACCATATTGACCATTTTTTCGGAATGTTTACTGCATTCAACAGCAAAGCCATCAAAGATATAAGAGTCCACAAATCCATTTCAGATGCCAGCCTGGGGGGCAGAACAGGAGGGGTTATTGAGATTACCGGGAAGTCGGGTGACATGAGCGGAGCCACATTTGATGCCGGTATTGATCTTCTCAGCGGAAACCTGTTTGCCGGTTTTCCGGTTGGAAACAACTCATCAATGGTGGTTACGGCAAGGCGCTCCTTTACCGACCATCTGAGAACCCCGCTATATAACTCCCTGTTTAATAAAATCAGCTATGATTTTGATAATACAGGCAATCCTCCCCCTGGTTTCATGGAAGCGGGGCCGGATGAGTCGGTCTATTATTTTTATGATTACACCGGGAAATACACTTATAAACCCACTGATAAGGATATTGTCTCGTTGAGCGCCTATCGCGGATACGACAGGATGGATTTTGAAAAAAAAATAACCGACTCAAAATCAATTGAAGAGAGTGACTGGGGGAACAGAGGCGGCAGTTTCAGGTGGGCCAGGAAATGGTCAGACAGTTACTACAGTAATATTGTTGCGGGTTATTCTGGCTACCACCTCTACTTTATGAATTACGACAGCCTTTCAAGGCCGCAAATCACCCCGGAAAGCATCGTAAGTGTTAACAGGAAATTTGAGTTGTACAACGAGGTATCCGACATGGTTGTCAATATAAATAACCAGGTTCAGGTAAACAACAGTAACAGGGTTGATTTCGGATTGGCATACAATACGCTGAACACCGATTTTATTGATATTTACAGGTATATTACAAGCCGTTCCACACTTGCCGACACAATAACCGGGGAAACCGCAGAAAGTCAGATAGCAGCATTATACCTTCAGAACAACTATACAAATAACCGGCTGGGGGCATTGAACATCGGGGCCAGATTGACAGCTTACCAGGGCGATTTTTATTATGAACCACGGATCTCTGCAACATATAATCATCTTCCGTTTGATCTGTCGGTCAAAATGTCTTATGGGACAAACAACCAGTTTATAAACAGGATACTTGTCTTTGAAGAGGGGCATCCCAGGTTCCTGTGGGCGCTGTCCGACGGAAGGAGGCTGCCTGTTGTTGAAAGCAGGCAGTTTTCAGGTGGCTTACTCTGGGAACCTTCTCCCTTCCTGTCAGTTGATGCCGAGTTTTATAATAGGAAGTCAACAGGAATGACAGCTGTACAAAACCACATAAGGAGGGTTTCGGGGGAAAACGGATTAAAACTGATCAGAACATACTATAATTACAGTAATGAAACAACAGGAATGGACTTGCTTGTCAAAACCGGATTTGATCCGCTCCGCTTATGGCTTGCATATACATATTCTGTATCGACCGACAGGTCGCCTCAGATTAACAATGGTTCAGGCTATCCTTCGGTTAATGACCAGGCCCACGAACTAAAGCTTCTTGGCGTTTTAAGCATAAAAGACTGGACTTTGTCCTCTTCGTTTATATTCGGTTCCGGGAAACCTTGGGATAAGCCACTTCTGGATGAAAACATGCAGCCCCATCCCGATTACATGAAGAATTCGGAACGCCTCCCACCGTATCACAGGATGGATCTCAGCATCAGCAGGACTATCCGCTTCCAGGGATATACCCTGAATACAGGATTAAATATTTTCAACCTCTACAACCATTCGAATGTTATTTCAAGACCCTATTCCCTGAGTGAAGACCCCCTGAGAAGTATCTCACAGGCAAATTCACCTTTTGTATTCAACGAAATATCCGGAAGGGGATTTGCCATAAATTTCCACACAGATATCCGTTTTTAGAATACCGGACTCACTCTCCTGACATCCCAGGCTAAATTACCCTGGTTTTTCTTGTTCCGCCTGCTTAACCTGAAGTAAGCGGCTGCAATATTCAACTTAAGAAACCAGTAAAAAAATCAAGTAAAAAAGTAGGGTAATTTCATTCCCGGCTGTATCATAGGTAAACAATCCTGCCAATGAAAAGCAAAAGGGGGAATATCAGTCCTTATCACAGTCCGGACAGGGAATCCGGCAATCTTGCCGATATTATCAGGATAGTTGATCAATATGCTGCTCCTTCCAACATTACCCCCCCGGAGGCCTGGAACAGGATCGAAAAACAGCTTCACCTTGAAGGCAGCCATGAAAAAAGGGAAATGAAGATATTTCGGAACCCTGGACAAAATGCCTCTCAGCCTGTTCGCACAATATTTGCCAGGGTTGCAGTAGCATCTGCCGTATTATGCTTTTTGGTTACTGGATATTTGATGTTCTATCAGTTTTCAACAACCGTCAGGGAAAGTGAATACGGCGAAAGGTTATTCGTGCAGCTTCCCGATGGTTCGGATGTAACCCTCAATGCAGGATCAAAAATTACATACAGGACATTTGGGTGGAATCGTGACCGGGAGGTCTCACTTGAGGGTGAAGCATTCTTTGAGGTAACAAAGGGGAACAGTTTCACTGTGGTTGCCGACAATTTCCGCACAAGGGTTCTGGGTACCAGTTTCAATGTTTACTCAAGGAGCCATGAATTCAGGGTTAATTGCTCTTCCGGCAAAATTGAGGTAACAACAGAATCGGGACAGCAAGTCATACTTGAGCCCGGGGATTATCTTGTGGGAAGCCGGAACAGTATAAGGCACCTTGGAAAAACTGTCTATAACAGGGCTGATTCGTGGATCAGGGGAGAATTTTATTTCCACGATGAACCATTGACCAACGTATTCTCTGAAATTGAAAGGCAGTTTAACATCACAATTAAATATGGTGCAATTGAAACAAGAAGATACAGTGGATACTTCAATGACAGAGACCTGGATTCTGCACTCAATCTTGTCTGCATACCAATGCAACTAAATTATAAATATATAAACGAAAGACAGATCGTGATCTTCTGATCTGACTGTTAAAAATGGAAATATTTATTATTAATTAAAATTAAATTGCTATGAAACCTTTAATCAGATTCCTTTCCCTTGCAATGCTGGTAGCAGCAACAGGGAGTTTTCTTTCATGTGAAAAAATGGATATAGATGTTGCCGAAAAAGGCAAACTTGAAATTACCCTGGACGATCTGGCAGATGACGATCTGCTGAAATCTTTAAAAACTGGCACACCTGACAGCAGTGAAGCTTTCCCAAAGTCTGCGGAAGGTTCACTTCATATTCTGATCACGGTAAAAGATGAGAATGGTACGGCAGTAATTGATGAAGAAATGATACCACTTTATTACTTTGGGGGAAATTTCATCAGTAAACGTATAGGGCTGAAAACGGGGAAATACAGTTTAACTAAATTTATGGTTGTAGCGCCCAATGGCAGAGTAATATTTGCTGCCCCGGTTGAAGGCTCACCACAATCACACATCGTTGACAAACCCCTCCCAATAAGTTTTTCCATTTCCAGGGATAAAACAACAAGGGTTGTCCCTGAGGTGCTGGCCGTAGGAGAATTATCGCCTGAAGAGTTTGGGTATGCAGCTTTCGGATTCCATGTAAGAAGAATTGTGGAATTTTATGTAATGGCTGTTATTGAGGATTACAATGCCGTAACAGTATATTCTGCAAACAAAAAGCCAACAGAAGCATTGCTCACTGTTTATTCACCTGACGGCTGGCAAAATGAATTTAAGCTGGAAGCCGGGGTGAATAAACTGGAAATAAGGGGGTGTCCTGAATATTATATTTTTGTCTGCGAAAAAGAGGGATTCCCTCCACGCAAATTAAGGTTTACACCCCGGGAACTGATGAACAGTTCAAAAGAAAACCCCATTATCATCCGCCTCAGCAAAACCGGGGTCCTAAAGCTTAAGCCCGGTCCAAGGGATGGGAAAGATGCAATGATTTCAGATCTGGATCCATTTGAGAACTTTGGTCACCACCCCTATTTTGAGGCTACCTTCCTTTCAGAACCGGTTCTTACAGTAATGCGTACAAACAGGAGTCTTATTCAGTTCAATTTTAACCGTGACAAATTACCGGCAAACGCACAAATAAGAAGGGTGATCCTTACCCTTTACAATGTCGAACCCCTCCCTCACAGATATGAAGGAGGAGATAACCCTTCCGCCAGTGTGCCGCAATGGTACGGTGCTGTATTACAGAGGATCACTGAACCATGGGAAGAATACAAAGTGACATGGGACAATCAGCCAAAAACCACCAGTACAAATCAGGTATATATTACTCCTTTTACAGAGGATGCCAGATATGTAAATATTGATGTCACAAGGCTGTATACTACTGGTGATCAGGTCGACAGGCCACACCATGGAATGATGCTGAGACATTATCCCACTGAACTGTTCCCCGGCTTCAGGTTTGCTTCAAGCGATTTTCGTGACAGGAGAATGCATCCTGAGTTAAAGATATATTATACAATCCCATAAAAGCACCCTTTTAAGTTGCCCTGCGCCTACAGCGCGGGGCAACTTACTTAAAGTAATGGCCAGCAGGAAAGTTCATTCCTGAAAAGGGCCGGCCCAATTTTTCTGTCTGTTTACAGGTAGTTTATTCTTCGGGCACTTCCCTTTTTGCTGAAAAAGGGAGATTGCCCTCGATAGTTTCAACACGGCCTGTCAATTCATCTTCCTCAACTGTTCCTACAACATAAACAGAAGTTCCTTCAATCCAAACAGTTAATCTAACCCTCTCTTCATCGCGGCTTATCCTGGCAATTCTCATCTCTATGCCACTGTCAAATACAACCCTGCCAACCAGTTCATCCTCATCATCAGTTTCAATGATAATCTTTCCGCTGTTATATTCCCATGGAGCCTGATTTACATTGAAGCTCCATGTGCCCAAAACATTGTCCCCTGCATCAACAGGGTTACACATAAGAAAAGAGAAAAACAGCAGCAGTCCGGTAAAAGAAACAATTGTCTTTTTCATTTTTTAAATATTGGTTTATAATTTATTAGGTGAACGGCAAAAGTGCTTCTATTAAAATATTTATCAAAAAGTGGATACCTTAAGTATTAAAAGCCTCTACATTTCCCCTTTTTCAAGTGCATTTACCACAATGTCAAGCGAGACATTGTTTGACCCCTGCAGCAGGACAATCTCATCTCCCTTTACAGCCTGAAGAAGGTACTCAGCTGCAGGTGCAGAACTTTCAAAATGGCGCCACCCCTTTATACCGGATTCCTTTCCAATAAATTCAGCATACTTACCAACCGTAACAAGAAGGTCAACCCCCTTCAGTCCGGAAATCACCTTCCCAATATGCCTGTGTGCCTCTTCGCTGTGACTGCCAAGTTCAAGCATATCTCCTATTACCGCAACAGTACGCCTGCCTTTCTTTGAAAGCTCTGACAAGGTGTATAGCGAAGCTTTGATCGAATCGGGTGCTGCACTGTATGTACTGTCTAGTAGCAATGCACCGTTTTTGGCGTAAGAAAAAACTCCCCTCCTCTCAGGTGTAACAAATGTTGAAAATCTTTCCAGGATACTTTCCATGTCAATCCTCATCTCCGTTGCCACTGCAAAAGCAATGGCAGCATTGTAAGCATGGTATTTCCCGACGCAACTTGACATGGTTATCTCCCGGCCGTTAAGCGTGAATATGGGATTTGCATCCTTGCTGAGCCGTATATCACTGATCCTGATATCTGCCTTTTCATTTTCCCCGAAGGTGATCACCCTGCAGTTGGCATACCCTTTCACAAAATCAAAAAAATCATCATCACAGTTCAGTATTGCAACCCCTTCCGAATCAACTCCCTCAAATATTTCAGCCTTTGCCCTTGCAATATTCTCCCTTGTCTTCAGCACATTTATATGAGAAACCCCCACATTTGTTATTACTGCTATTGAGGGCCTTGCTATCCTTGACAGGTAATTGATCTGGTTCAGATCACGCATCCCGAATTCCACAACCGAGCAGTCGTGTTTCCTGTCAAGCCTCATCAACTCAATAGGCACTCCAAGCTGGTTATTGTAATTTTTCCGGCTTTTGTGCATATTGAACTTACTTTCAAGTGTATGCGCTATAAGCTCTTTTGTACTGGTTTTTCCCACACTTCCGGTTACAGCTATAACGGGAATATTGAGCCGTCCACTCCATATCCGGCCAAGTTCGCCAAGCGCCTCTACAGTTGACGGGACAACAAACTGAGGTATATTAACATCTCCAACCACATATTCAACCACCGCTGCCACAGCCCCCAACTTTTCAGCTTCCGGTACAAAAGAGTGGCCGTCAACCCTGTTGCCCCTGAGCGCAACAAAAAGGCTTCCTGGCTCAACATCTTTGGAATATTGTGTGACTTTTGTAACATAATCCAGCGGTGAAACAGGTTTGTTTGGTCGGCCGCCTGCAGCAACACAGGCTTCAAAAAGTGGAATGGTAATCATTTTTATCTTTTTTTCAGTTTAATATATAACTGACCCAAAACAAAAATATGGAAAAGATATCATCAAAAAGCCAAATAAAAGATTTTAATTTAATCATAAGTCGATTTTTTTATCCATTCCACTTCCCGGAATTAAACACCTTTTTCCCGGAATACCGAAATATGCAACTATTTATCCGCAAAATTTCTTCCGGAAACTATTTTTGCATGATGCAGCATTACCCTTGCCTTTTATTAAATATTGAACGGCACTCTAATCAGACAAAAGCCGTCTAATGTGAGAAATGAAAAAAATAACTGATTGGCAAAATTTTTAAATAACTTATATTTACATCTTCATATATATCATTACATAATGCATATTTCCGACGGAATAATTGATATAAATGTTTGTATTGCCGCTGGTGCAGTTTCAATAGGACTCGTTTACCTTTCCGGGCGGAACACTTCGGTTGAAGAGATCCCCCGGATGGGAATGATGGGTGCAGCCCTTTTTGTTGCCTCTCTCATTCATTTTCCGCTGGCCGGGACTTCGATGCATCTTGGACTGTTCGGTATTGCAGGAATAATTTTAGGAAAACGCTCATTCCCGCCTGTATTTGCAGCACTTCTTTTTCAGTCGCTCATCTTTCAGCACGGGGGACTCGTAACGCTGGGGGTCAACTCCATCAATATGGGTGCGGGAGCATTTGCAGCCTGGCTCATCTGGAAGTCAGCTTTCATGAATGAGAACATCAGGGCTCTCCTGGCAGGTTTTCTCGGGATAATCATTCCTGTGTTGCTTATGGCTGTTGAATTTCGTCTGTCAGGTTACGGAAGGGGGATTGTTTACCTTTTCTCCGTATACCTTCTTGCGGCAGGTATTGAAAGTATTATAACACTCGGTGCAGTAAGGTTTATACGCAAGGTCAAACCCGGGTTGCTGACATAGGAAATATTTTTTACAATTTTCAGTTTATTTAGTTAATAAAATAGAATAAAACAGATTATCATGTCAAAATCAATCCTTTTTATTATTGTTGCCTTCTTTTTTGCAAACTCTCCCTTAATGGGGCATGCAATCAACTTTGAAACAGAAAGGCATCCGCCCGTTGTAACGGTTAAAGCTTTTTTTTCAAGAACTTCACCGGTTGTTGATGCAAGGGTTATGATCTATGCCCCGGGTGAAACGGAACCTTTCCAAACCGGCTATACCGACAGTGAAGGTTATTTTGCTTTTGTGCCCGACAGGGAAGGAGAATGGGTCTTCGGGATAGATGATGGTATGGGACATGCCGACAGAATATTGGTAGAAGTTGGAAGCGATTTCTTTGCCACCGGAGAAAGTCCTGTTGAAGATGTTGAAAGGGAGCAGGAAACTGCTGCCGTCGAAACATCCGGTTCAGAATGTGTATTTATGGTAGGCGGCATCCCACTTATTTACAGGGTAATATTTGGAATTGCCCTGATCCTGGGAATTACAGGAATTTTTTACGGTGTCAGGGCAAGGAAGGCTCTCAAAGATAACAGTCAGAAAAGTTGAAGCACTCTTTTTTAGATAAGTACAGTAACCTGGATTCACCTGTTCACAGGCTTGATCCCCGTGTCAAAACTGTCACGGCCTTAATTCTTATTATTATTATTGTATCCGAAACAAGAGGTGCCCTCTTCCCTTTCCTTTTCTATATCCCTGTAGTAGCAGTTCTTGTTGCAGTCAGCCGTATACCCTGGAGTTATATCCTGAAAAGGTGCCTTATAGTTGCCCCTTTTATTCTGCTTACAGCACTTTTTTATCCAATCTCAAATATGCTGGCAAGCGATTATCGTCCACAGGGACAATACAATCATGACTACATGGTAGGACTTTCTATATTCCTGAAAGCTTACTCGGCACTTATCCTCCTGATATTGCTCACTTCATCCGCGAAATTCCACAACCTCCTGCTGGGCTTGCGAAAGCTGAAAATGCCAAAGCTAATAGGAATAATATCTGCGCTGATGTACAGGTACGTCTTCCTGATACATGATGAAATACTTAAAACAAATATGGCAAGGGACAGCAGAACTACCGGAAAGCTTAAAATGAGCAGGCTGAAGGTATTCGGCAACCAGTCGGCCATGGTCTTTATAAGGAGTTTTGAGCGTTCACAAACACTTTATAATTCGATGCTTTCGAGAGGATTTAACGGTGAGTTCCCCTCCATGAGCAAATTGTCGGTTAAGGGGAAAGAGCTACTGTTACCCGGAGTACTTATCTTTCTGATGCTTGTAATACGACTTGCAAACCAGAATATTCAAAATTATTTGTTTAACTGAACAGAATGGCTGCCGGAGTAAAAATAGAAAAGTTGAGTTTTTCCTACACAACTG
Source organism: Bacteroidota bacterium (assembly GCA_003551495.1). Classification (GTDB taxonomy): domain Bacteria; phylum Bacteroidota; class Bacteroidia; order Bacteroidales; family PUMT01; genus PUMT01. Next base: position 11,286 of record PUMT01000059.1, on the reverse strand, counting down.
ACAAGCAGGTGCTGAAGGAAGTCTCACTGGAGATCAACCCTGGTGAGAAGCTGGGCATTATCGGCCGGTCAGGAGCAGGGAAATCAACTCTTCTGCTTCACCTTAACGGCATTCTCAATGGAAGCGGCCATATCAGCATTGACGGGATAAAAGTTGAAAAGAGATCCCTTTACCAGGTAAGGAAGAAGGTGGGGCTTGTTTTCCAGAACCCTGATGACCAATTGTTCAATCCAACCGTAGAGGAAGACGTGGCTTTCGGTCCGCTAAACTTTGGTTTGAGTTGTGAAGAAACAAAGAAAAGGGTAAGGGATGCCCTGAGGGCAATGAACCTTGAAGGGATGGAAAAATCCGTATCACACCATCTTTCTCTTGGTGAAAGAAAGAGGGTTGCACTTGCAACGGTGCTTGCCATGCAACCTGAAGTAATTGCTTTCGATGAACCTTTTTCCAGCCTCGATCCCGAAATGGTGGTACAGCTTATAGACATCATTCAAAAGCTTGATGCCACTCTTATTGTGGTTTCGCAATCGCTGCTCCCGATGCTGGCGTGCTGCAGCCGCCTGGCAGTTATCAGGGATGGTGTGATCGTTGCTGACGGGACAACAAGAGAAATTGTCACAAACAGGGAACTGATGAAAAGCAGCGGCATGGATTTAAGTTTTTACAGGGAATTATTCAGGGATTATTTTTAAAGATGATTCTTTTACTATATATTTTAAAAAACCTCTTATATGAACAAAATGGCTGAAGAAAAGCTGGACAACCTCAAGAAAGAGATCTCAAAATATGATGAGCTGATAATAGCCTATTCAGGGGGACTTGACAGTGCCCTGCTGCTGAAGGTTGCACACATGGTACTGGGAGACAAGGTGCTGGCAGTTATTTCGGGTTCCCCGTCAATTCCGCGCAAAGAGCTGAATGATGCAATCAGCTTTGCAAGGGAGACCGGGGCGCGCCTTAAGGTGATCAATACCGGCGAGCTGGACAATGATAATTACTCCCAAAACCCCAACGACCGTTGCTATTATTGCAAAAATGAACTTTACCTTGACATTGAAAAGGCAGCAAAGGAAGAAGGTGTAAGATATATTGCCAACGGCACAAACCTGGACGACCTGGGTGATTACCGTCCCGGACTGAAAGCTGCGGCCGAGCACAGTGTTGTAAGTCCGCTACGGGATGCCAGGCTTTCAAAAGACGACATCCGCATGGTTGCCCGGATGCTCGGACTGGATATATGGGACAAGCCTGCAAGTCCGTGCCTTGCTTCACGCATTCCCTACGGAAGTTCAATTACCCGCGAAAAACTTGCCCAGGTGGAAAAAGCTGAAGACTACGCAAAAAGCTTCGGGATAAGGGAACTGAGGGTTCGCCATTTCGGCGAAAGGGCAGTTCTTGAGGTAAACCCTTCTTACAGGGAAATTGCCGAATCCAACCTGGACAAGATAAGGGAAGAGTTTGCCAGGCTAGGGTTCCACCAAACTGAAATAAAAGATTTTGAAAGCGGTTCACTAAATAAACTAATCGGAATAAATGCAAAAAAATAAACTGAAAGCGCTTTTTGAAAGCGTTAAAAAAGGGGATATATCGATTGATGACGCCCTCGGAAAGGTGGCAAATCTCCCTTTCGAAGATCTGGGATATGCCAAGTTGGACCACCACAGGTCAATCCGCCGTGGTTATCCGGAAGTGGTATTTTGCCAGAATAAAACTGTTGAGCAGGTCAGGAACATAGTCCGGCACCTTTCAAAGCAAAATATGGTACTAGCAACAAGGGCAACACCGGAGATGTACGAGGCAGTCAGAACTGTTATACCTGATGCGCGTTATAATGAGATGGGAAGAACTATTGCAGTAAGAAAGGAAGATGAGATAATTGAAAAGGATCAAAGTAAATATATTCTGGTAATAACTGCCGGTACATCCGACCTTCCGGTTGCAGAAGAGGCGGCCGAAACGGCTAAATTCATGGGCGACCGGGTCGAAACCCTTTACGATGCCGGTGTAGCGGGAATTCACAGGCTGTTCGGCAATAAGGAGATCATTGACAAGGCGAATGTACTTATAGTAGTTGCCGGAATGGACGGGGCCCTTCCTTCGGTGGTTGGAGGAATAGTGGAAAAACCCGTTATTGCCGTACCCACATCAGTCGGATACGGAGCAAGCTTTCAGGGTGTGGGGCCTTTGCTGACTATGCTGAGCACCTGTGCTCCCGGGGTTACAGTCGTTAATATTGACAATGGTTTCGGGGCGGGATACTTTGCTTCAATGGTCAATAAGTAAACAATTCCCGGCAATTGTTTGAAAACTCGCAAACTGCGTGTATTTTAGCGCATGTTTTTTGCGATTGCCAAATGATAAATAATTCTAATAACCTTGACTAATGAAGATAGCTTACTTTGACTGCTTTTCGGGGATCAGCGGGGATATGCTGCTGGGAGCATTGATTGATGCGGGACTCGATTTCAAATATCTTGAAAATGAGATCGGGAAGCTGGGACTTGATTCGGTGGAGATAAAAGCCGAAAAGATAGTCAAGCAGAATATTGCATCCACCAAATTCACAGTTGGTTACGGAAAACAGAAGCATCACCGCCACCTGGAAGATATATACTCCCTTATTGACAAATCGGCTATAGATAAGGATATTAAGGATAAGGCCAGGGAAGTATTCCTGAAGATTGCAGTTGCAGAAGCTAAAATACACGATATGCCCCTTGAAAAAGTCCATTTTCACGAAATAGGAGCTGTCGATACAATAGTTGATGTGGTTGGGGCGCTCACCGGATTCAGGAAGCTGGGCATTGAGAAAATCATCTGCTCAAAGCTCAATGCAGGTTCGGGCTTTGTAAGGTTCTCACACGGTAAATTCCCTGTCCCCGCCCCCGCAACCGCTGAAATTCTCAAGGGTGTGCCGTTATATTCAACAGATTCAAAAGGAGAATTGATCACCCCCACAGGAGCGGCAATCATTACAACACTTTGCCTGGAGTTCGGCGATATTCCCCCGATGAAGATTTCTTCAATAGGATACGGGGCAGGAACTAAAGATTTTGAACATCCCAACGTTTTAAGGGTATATCTGGGAGAGACTGCCGCTGAATCAGGTCTGAACATAGTTGATGTCATCGAGACCAACATTGACGACATGAACCCTCAGTGGTACGACCACATTATTGACAGGCTTTACAAAGAGGGTGCACTTGAAGTGTTCCTTACCAATATCCAGATGAAGAAAAACAGGCCCGGGATAAAGCTTACCGTTCTGACCAACCCAACTGATAAAAGCAATATTCTGGAAGTACTGTTCAGCGAAACAACATCTATAGGGGTGAGGATAAGACGGGAAACCAGAGAGATACTGGAAAGGGAGATTAAAATATTCAGCACCCCATACGGAGATGTTAAGGCAAAGGTGACAATTTACAAAGACAAACCTGTTAACATAAAAGTTGAGTACGACGACCTGAAAAGGATTTCCGTTGAAAACAGCCTGCCCCTGAAGCAGGTTTCAGCAGAAATTGAAAAACACCTGGGAGTCTGAAAAATTATGTTTTCACTCTTTTCAGCAATCTTAACTCAAGGTCTGTTCAATTGCGGGCATTTTGACATTACAGCTTTCAAAGGACAAGGGTTGATAATATTGCTGAAATTGAATAAGCTGCGCCTCAGTTTGACCTGTAAAGATTATATGGTCAGCTAAAAATTACTGAAATCCCTTATAATGTAAACATCGTAATCCCCAAGGTAACCAAAGCCCATGCCGGTGAAAAGTTTTACAGCCGGGATGTTTTCACGGTGAACCTCCAGTTTTATCTGGTAACCTTTTTCTTTGGCAAATTGTATGCAGTGGCTGGTCATCATCCTGCCCAGTCCTTTTCTTCTGTAATCAGACCTTACTCCCAAATGATGGAAATGAAGCCTTCTGCCGTCAAAGGTGACCCAGGCTGCAGCCACAATCTCCCTGCAGGGAGCTTCTGCTACAAAAAGCCTTCCTCCCATCTTCAAACTCCTCAAAATTGTTTCAAGGTTGTCATTCCTGCGGGGAGTTGCCAATCCAACATCATCCCAGAGTTCAAGCAGTTCTTCGTAATCCTTTTTTTCGAAATCCCTTATTTTAATATTGTTCATCGTTGCTGCCTGCAGGTTTTCTGGTTATCCATTTTTCAACTTCGGGTGCTTTGTAGCTTTTCATTTTATTTATAACCTCTTCTACACTGGTGCCGGTTAAAAGCATACTGTAGTTTAATTCCCTGAGGAACCCCTTGTCAACCATTTCCTTAATGAAGGATATGAGACTGTCGAAGAAGCCGTCAATATTGAACAGTGCCATCGGCTTCTGATGGATACCCAGCTGTGACCATGTGAGCATCTCAAAAAACTCCTCAAGTGTTCCGTAACCACCGGGCATTGCAATTGCCCCGTTACTCATTCTGTCCATTATTGTTTTGCGCTCATGCATTGTATCTACATAGATCAGGTCGGTTATTCCGTTATGCTTTAACTCAACCCTCTTAAGGAACCTTGGCAAAACCCCGATAACTTCACCTCCTTCACTCAATGCTCCCCTTGCAACAGCGCCCATTAGTCCAACATCGCCACCTCCATAAACAAGACCTATATTTTCTGTTGCCAGTGTTTTCCCAAGACAGAAAGCTTCATTTCTGTAAACTTCATCCGTCCCTGGATTTGCACCGCAAAATACAGCCACTCTCTTCATAATCCACATTTTTGATATTATTGATATTTCCCTGCCAGATGCCGTCAGGCCTTTAAAGCAAAGATAATGAAGTTCGCCAAACAGTAGCCGCAAATCACTATTGTTTTGTCCACAATCATATTTTCTTTTGGGGTCTTCTATGATTCCATAATCAATACCGGTTAATAAAATGAGTTAAACCCCTCTGCATATCCGGTCTAAATATTGTAATTTTACTGCAAAATTTAACTGATGGAAAAACTCACCAAAATAGTTGCAACAATATCCGGCAGGAAATGCGATCCCGGATTCCTTAAAGAACTCTATGATGCGGGGATGGACGTTGTCAGGTTAAATTCAGCCCATCAGGATGTTGAACAATCGCTAAAAGTCATTAAAAATGTCCGCAAGGTTTCCGAAAAGATAGCGATACTTATCGATACAAAAGGACCGGAAATACGTACAACCGACTCCCAGGCAGAGGTAAAGGTAAAGGAAGGGCAGCTCCTGAAAATTAAGGGCGACCCCTCCTGTGCTACAACAGAAAATTGCATATATGTAAATTACAAGGATTTTGCGCCAAAAATGGAAAAGGGCAAAACCATAATGATAGATGACGGGGAAATTGAGCTGCTTATAGAAGAAAAGCATGATGAACATCTCATTTGCAGGGTAATCAATTCAGGTGTGATCAAGCCCAGAAAAAGTGTCAACCTACCCGGAACAAGCCTTAACCTGCCCTCCCTGAACGAAAAAGATCTGGAATTCATTGATATGGCAATTAAGGAGGAGGTTGATTTCATTGCCCACTCTTTTGTCCGCAGAAAGGAGGATGTGATGGCAATCCGTGAAATACTTGACAAGCATGGGAGTCAGGTAAAAATTATCGCCAAGATAGAAAACCAGGAAGGGGTTGACAACATTGACGAGATCCTTGAGCATGTCTACGGGATAATGGTTGCCCGGGGCGACCTGGCCATAGAGCTGCCTGCTGAACGTATCCCCGTGGTTCAGAATATGCTTCTCAACAAATGTATTCGCCAGAAGAAGGCAGTAATAATTGCCACACAGATGCTCCACAGTATGATAAGCAGTCCCCGCCCAACACGTGCTGAAGTGAGCGATATAGCTAATGCGGTGTTTTCTGGCACCGACGCTGTTATGTTAAGCGGGGAAACGGCATACGGTTCATACCCTCTGCAGTCTGTAAGGATCATGACCCGGACGGCACGTGAAGCTGAGATGAGCACAACTCTTCAGGTTAGCCGCGACGTGCTGCCTCACGACAACAAAATATCTGTTTTCCTGTCAAGAACCTCGGTCAGAACAATAAATGAGCTTGGCACAAAAGCTATTATAACCGACACTGATACCGGGAAAACAGCCAGGTACCTCTCGGCTTTCAGGGGGAGAGTCCCAATATATGCGCAGTGCTATGACATGAGGGTGGTAAGGGAACTGAACCTCAACTACGGCATATACCCGGACTTCATGGAAGTTGAAACTTCAAAGAAGGAGTTCATTCATGCAACCCTTACACGTCTTATAAACAGTGATGAGATAAAGCCGTCCGATCTGGTTGTGGTACTTGCAGGAAATTTCGGGAAAAAAACGGGTCCGTCTTTCGTGGAAGTAAGCACTGCAGAGAACCTTCTTACCAACCAAAAGCAATAAAGGTATCGCTTTCATAAATTTGCCCTGTAAAATTTCGGGGAAGAGCGGTTCGTTGCCTCCCCGCTCCCCCGCAGATCCGGACGAGCGCCGTTAACGCATCCGGTTCCTTTATCCCGGCGCTATCCATGTTCGTTCATATCTTTTTGCCTGCCAGCTGCTCAATTATCCAAAGTGTTCAGCATTTAGCTAACTTTCTTATCATACCACTGAAAATAAAGTGGTGAACAGGGAATATTGCAACCCAGTAAAGCCTGCCCATAACACCAAGCGGCCTGAAAGTGTGGGTCTGATAAAGCACATTATCCTTAATCCTGAATTCCAGCCATGCTTCACCTGGCATTTTCAGCTCCGAATACAGTAGCAGCCTCTTCTCTTTTTTGTCGGCCAGCAAAACCCTCCACGAGTCGATTGTATCACCAGGATGCAGTCTTGTAAGACTCCTTCTGCCCCTGCGGTATCCGACACCCCCGAGAAACTTGTCGAAAACCCCCCTTATATGCCACAGCCGGGTGGCAAAATACCAACCATTCCTGCCGCCTATTGACCAGATACGCTTTAATACCTCTTCCTCATCTTTTATCTTTCTTCTTTTTTTATCTATTATGCAACCGAAGCAGGGCATATTCACCAGTCTTGAAATCCCTTTTTCAAGTGCCCTTTGAGATAAAGCATCAATCCAGCTGGACAACACCTCTTCCTGCATAATCTTGTCAAATGCCAGCATTACAGCCTCCTTATATGGTATCAGTTCAATATTGACTAATTTGTTAAGGTCGTTTTCACAGCAAACTACCTCAACTTTCATGCTGTTAACAAGATTTGCCGCAAGCTTGTAGGATGTAGATGTAATAAAGTAGAGGAAATAGGAAGAAAGGCGGGGGGTTAAAACCGGCAATACCAAAATCCGTCGTTTCAGATTCCTGACTTCTGCAAAGCGAAGCAGCATCTCCTTATACGATAGCACATCCGGGCCGCCTATATCAAAGCTTTTATCAAAGGTCTTTTCATTATCCAAAACACGCGTCAAATATTGAATAACATTCCTGATTGCAATCGGCTGGCACCTTGTTTTGACCCACCTTGGGGCCACCATGACCGGCAACTTTTCAACCAGGTCCCGAATAATCTCAAATGATGCACTTCCCGAACCGACGATTATACCAGCCCTCAGGGTGGTAAGGTGGTAGCTCCCCTCGCTGAGGATGTCTTCAACCGCTTTACGTGATAACAAGTGCTTTGACAAAAGCCTGTCATTTACGATACCACTGAGGTAAACAACCTGTCTTACATTTGTTTTCCCGATATAATCCCTGAAGTTCCTGGCCGATTCCTTCTCAAGGCATTCAAAATCATCAATCGAAGCGGTCATGGAATGGATAAGGTAATAAGCAGCATCAATATCAGATGGAATTGCATCAAGTGTCTTCTTTTTCAAAAAATCGACCTCAATAACAGAAATGTATGCAGCATCATGCGGTGAAGCATCGAACCTCCTTCTGTCGCGTACACAGCAAACAACCTCATGCCCTTCAGAGATAAGAACGGGCAGCAACCTTTTGGCTATGTATCCGGTAGCTCCGGTCAGGAGGATTTTCATGGTATTACTTTTTGTCTCAATTGCTTTACCGTCAGGTCAATTCTAAGAATACCACCTATTTACAAGGAAAATAAACGCACTGATAAAACATCGGGGCATTTACAATCCCGTATAGCAGTGCAATTGAAGTGCTGCATTTAATTGATTCTGTCAATAATTATGCATAGTTTTAGCTGATAAATATATTCAATTACATGAAAGAAACATAATTAATAATATTAAATTGGAGAAACCGCCTATGAGAGCTGCAATATACGATGAATTTGAAAAACCGCTGAGAATAGAAAACTTACCCGACCCGGCTCCTACACCCAACGGTGTTGTGATAGAAGTTAAAGCTACCGGACTTTGCAGAAGCGACTGGCACGGATGGATGGGGCATGATCCGGATATTACCCCTCCCCATGTTCCCGGTCATGAACTTGCAGGTATAGTCGCTGCAACGGGGAAAAATATTTCCCGCTGGAAAGAGGGCGACAGGGTAACGCTCCCTTTTGTCTGCGGATGCGGCAGTTGTCCTGAATGTTCTTCCGGCAACCAGCAGGTTTGCGATCACCAGTTTCAGCCGGGGTTCACTCACTGGGGGTCTTTTGCAGAGTATGTAGCCATAGAATATGCCGAAACCAATCTTGTAAAATTACCTGATGAAATAGATTTTGTGACTGCGGCAAGCCTGGGTTGCCGTTTTATTACATCTTTCCGGGGTGTAGTTGACCAGGGCAGGGTGGCACCCGGACAGTGGGTTGCCGTTCACGGTTGCGGTGGAGTAGGATTATCGGCCATTATGATTGCTGATGCCCTTGGCGCTAATGTAATTGCGGTAGACGTAAGTGATGATAAACTTGATTTTGCACGTTCAGTGGGAGCTTCAGTTATAATAAATGCTGCAAAAACAAAAAAGGTTGCAGAAAAGATAAGGGACCTTACTGGTGGAGGCGCGCATTTATCGGTTGACGCTCTTGGCAGCACTGAAACCTGCCTAAACTCAATTGCAAATCTCAGAAAACGGGGGAAACATGTACAAATAGGACTGATGAAAGGAAACGACAGCAGTCCTGCAGTACCGATGGGCGAAGTTATTGCATGGGAGCTGGAAATACTGGGAAGCCATGGTATGCAGGCACACAAATACCCCTCAATGCTTGAAATGATCCGTTCAGGGAAGCTTCGTCCCGAAAAACTGACAGGCAAAACAATCAGCCTGGAAGAATCACTCACAGAACTTGTCAGCATGAACAGCTTCCGGGGTACCGGGGTTACTGTAATAGACAGGTTCTCATGAACCTGCTGTTGATAACTGTCCTGAATCTGTTTACCGGGGTTACTTTAACAGACAGGTTCAGGTGAAAACAGATGTGATCCCCTATAGAACTTTCAATCTAAAGAGGCAATTTGTTATTGCATTGAATTGCCGGCCTCTATTTTTGGTTTTATTCTTTTAAATGTTTTATATTGTGCCTGCTAAACATCCTGAATAAAAGTTTAACCTTGCAAAACAACTGAAAAGGAAGACGTTATTATAACCTCTATTCTGCATAATTAAAATTATTTTTTTTTATAACACAACCGATTCTGTCGGGAAAAGCGCTAAGGACATGAAGCCAAAATCCATTTTACTAATCGTTTTACTCGTGATAGTAGTAGTAATTGTAACCACCACCTTTCATAAGGACGAGCCACCCATAATTATCGGTGCCACAATGTCTCAAACAGGGGCATACTCCACTCAGGGGATAGCAGCGCGCAACGGTTACCTGCTTTGCCAGGAGCATATCAATGAAAAGGGCGGAATTCTAGGACGCAAGGTTGAATTCCTAATATACGATGATGAATCTGATACTGATCTTGCAGTGGAACTTTACGAAAAACTGATCACTGAGAACAAGGTAGATGCTGTTATGGGGCCATACGGTTCAACTCTCACAGAAGCTGTTGCGCCGGTGACTGAAAAACACAGGATGGTACAGATCTCCCCCCTGGCTGCAACCACGTCCATATGGGAACAGGGAAGGGAATACCTTTTCATGGTCCTTCCCCCTGGTGAGTTGTTTCTGGCAGGACTGGTTGAAATGGCTTACGAAAAAGGGCTTACAAAAATTGCCATCATTCACGAGGATGAACTATTTCCGTCAGCGGCAGGCACAGGGACGGTTGACCTTGCTTTGGAAAAGGGAATGGACGTGGTGCTTTTCGAAAGCTATGCTACCGGCACTTCCGATTTTTCAGAACTGCTGGTAAAAGTGAAGGAATCGGGAGCGGAAGTTCTCGGTATTGCTGCATCACCTCTTGACGATTTCATCTCTGTTGTCCGTCAGATGAAGGAGCTTGATGTTAACGTTAAGATGTTCGGTACTTCAGGGGCTGTGCAGCAGTTTCAGGATGAACTGGGGGAATCGGCCGAATACGCATATGGCCTCTCTGCATGGGAACCTTCCCTGCCCTATCCTGGCATAGATGAGTTTACAGAAGCTTACCGGGAAAGGTTCGGTATGGAGCCAAGTTTTCATGCTGCGGGCGGATACGGTAGCTGCAAGATATTCATGGAAGCAATAGAAAAAGCAGGCACCCTGGATTCAGATATATTAAGGGATGAACTGCTGGAACTGGAAACCAATACAATTTTCAGCCATTATGCAGTTGACGAAAGGGGCTACCAGACCGCAAACACAGGTGTTTTCATTCAGTGGCAGGACGGGGAAAAAGTTGTGGTATGGCCTGATGAGTTTGCAACTGCAGAGCCAAGATATCCAACCCCTCCCTGGAGTGAAAGATGATATTTTCAATCCCACGGGTTCATTAAAAATGTAATTTGCTTATCCGGCAGTTTGAATAACTACCAGGTAAACCTCACCCCAAGTGCAGTTTCCCATCCCATGTCGGCATGTTTGCCTAAAAATGTCCACATGGGCCTTGTATCAAGGCTTACCATGAAAGGTATATCAAACCTGTTGAAATTATATTCAAACCCGAGCTGTCCTCCCAGTCCCAGGTTAACGAAATCATCTGAATTTTTGCCGGAGAAGAAAGCAAAGCTTGCCCCGGGGCCCGCAAAACTTCTAAGACCGCCTGTCAAATGCCATACCCAGTGATATATCCCACAGAGGAACATCCTGTTGTGAACCCTGCTGGAAGCAAAACCCAGGTCGAATTCGAGCCTGTTAACATTGGATACAACCTGATGCTGGTAAGACACTTCTGCACCGGTCAATGAGCCGTCGCCTCCAAATCTTAATCCAAGCGCATGTGAATTAACCTGAGAATTGGCCGAAAAAACCAAACAGGAAAAAATTGCAAAAAGGGTAAGTGTTTTTTTCAT
>PUMT01000152.1 GCA_003551495.1 Bacteroidota bacterium | reverse complement strand
GAGGGTGACGAGATCACCATTACAGCAACTCCTGCAGAAGGTTATGTGTTCGTTGAGTGGACAGGCGATACCGAACACATAGAAGACGCAGGGGAAGCATCGACCACGCTTACTGTACCTGATACAGATGTCACACTGACAGCTGAATTTGCGGAGGACGAATAAAAACCTCGAAATCTTTTTGTTAAAAGGGATTCCCCTTAATAAACAAGATGAGGAATGAATAAAAAACCGCTCCGGTTAAACCCGGGGCGGTTTTTATTGTCTATATCTTTAAAAAAATACGTAACTTGGCTTTTTTACAAAAAACATTTTACTATCCCATAAAAATTAACCATGAAAGAGTTTTTTCTTAACCCCTTTAAATATGTGGCTGGATTTAAGGCTCTTCTATTTGGAATCCCTGTAATTGTAGTCACTTCTCTTGTAAGTTTTAACAGTTCTGTTATTTATCAAAACATTCTCAAAATCAGGTTTGTTCCTGAAACTGCGCCTTTATGGGCTTTTTTCCTCAACAATATTGTTTCGTGGCTGAGTATAGCTTTTTTCCTTTATATTTTCGGCATCCTGATATCCAGGTCAAAGATCAGGTTTGTTGACATCCTTGGCACCCAGGCCCTTGCCAGGTTTCCGCTGATAATTTATTCATTTGCAGGTTTTTTCCCCTCAGTAAAAAAGTACAATAACATTACCCTGAGGGGTTTTCTTGAAGGAGAAAAAGTAAGTTTTACCAGTCCCGACGTGTGGGGTTTTTTAATTATAAGCCTGATCGGCGCATTTCTGATAGTCTGGTATATTATGCTGATGTACAATGCTTACAGTTTGTCCTGCAATCTGAAAAAAGAAAAAGGGATTATATCTTTTATAAGTGCAATAGTTATAGGAGGTTTCTTTGCAAGGGTTATTTATCTTTCAATTGCTGCATGGATTTTAGGCCCCGGGATTTGACCGGCATATATCTTTTCTGCTCTACATAATGATGAATTAACTGTAATCACAATGAGCAAATCCAAAAAAAGGATTGCCCGGGCTTAACCCGGTGCAACCCTTCCAACCAAAAACCAATTTACAAACCACGAGAAAAACTATTCAAGGGATATGGGATTTCCCATATAATAGTCAAGAAAAGCCAAACGGAGGATCATATCATACCTTGCTCTTACAAGTTCAGACTCTGCAGTAATAAAATTGTTCTGAGCATACTGGTAATCAACAAAATTTATCAGACCAAGCTCAAACTGCCTGCTGGCAAAATTGAATGCCTCTTCAGCATGCAAACGGGATTTGGAAGCCGACTCATAATTATCCCTTGCAGCAAGTGCATCGTTGTAATTCTGGTGCACCTGTGAGTATAGCTGCTGTTTAACCTCCTCCACATAGTATTCTGCATCAAGAATATTTGTTTTAGCCCTGCTGATGTGGGTCCTTGTTGCCCAGCGGTTAAAAATAGGAATACTCAATGAAAAGGTAACATACTGTCCGAAATTGTCACGTAACTGAAGATCGTAAGGATAATCAAGCGTCCCTTCATTCTCACGGGGATTCCTTGCAAGCTCGCTGTATCTGGATCCCAGACCGGCAGAAACGCTTAATGAAGGATATAACTGACTCCTCCTGATGTCAAGTGCCTTTTGGGTACTTTTCAAATGATATTCGGCACCTCTTACATAAGGAAGGCTGGCCTCAGCTTCATTGTATATATCATCAACCGGGTAAACAAGGTTGCTTTTATCGACATCGTTATTCAAATCCGGCACTTTGACCCTGAAGTCCAAATCCATATCGAGCTGGAGCAGTTGTTTCAGATTCAGGTAAGCTGATTTTACACTGTTTCGTGATAAGGTTACCCTGTGCCGGTAAGCTGCGTGCTGAGACTCCAGCTCGAAAATCCTGCTTTTCGGAACATCACCCAGTTCATAACTTATCCTTGCATTCTCAAGTTGCAGTTCACTTAGCTTTAGCTGCTGTTCATCTATTTCCAGCATCTCCTTTTCATACAATATCTGGAGAAAAGCAGTGACAATATTGAGCGAAACCTCATCCCTTGCTCCCTCCACCTCATTAAGGGTAGCCTGCAGGTTGTATCTCTCCAGACGAATATTATGATGATTATACAATCCGTTGAAAATATTCATTCCGGCAGACATGGACATATTACCCGATTCATGCGGAATGTCAATATATTCATAAGTGATCATGTCAAGTGAGCGCCCGCGCGAATAGGTGTGCGATGCATTTGCACTTATCCCTGGCAAAACATTGAGCATTGACTGACGGTAATTGTACCGGGCATTTTTTACCTGCAGTTCCTGACGTTTGATCCTTATATTGTTTTCCATTGCATAATCGATACAATCTTCCAAAGTCCAGTACTGCTGTGAATTTGATGAAAAACATGCAATAAAAAAAAGCAGCAGAAATGTAATGTTAAATTTTATCATAATATCCCTCTTTTAATCTTTTCTCCGGAACTCCGGATCTGTCTCAACCCTTTTTCCTGTAAAGAACCTGAATGTGTTTTGCATTCTCTGCAGGTGTAAAGATCTGCAGCAACTCCCAGTCCTTATCATAATTCCTGATGGCATTTTTCAGCCTTTCAATCCGGGCAAGTGAACGCGACACATCATCAGTGAAAACTGATAACTCATCTTCAATATCCCAGGGAAAGGATTCAACCCGGAAGTTGTACATTATCTTCCTCTCTCCCACCGTGAGCTGCACTTCTGCAACATCCTCCTCCCTGAAGCCTGAAACCGGTACACATAAATCCTTCATAACATGAATTTTTTATTTAAATAAAGGGGACAGCGTTCTGAAAAATTATCCGGAATTATTCACCGGACTAAAGCAGTTTTTTTACGTTTTCAGTAACAATATGGCCGTCGAAAAGCTGAATAATCCTGTTTGCTTTTTCTGCATCACTCGGTGAGTGCGTTACCATTACAATGGTTGTCCCTTCACCGTTAAGATAGGTAAGAAGGTTCATTACCTCTTCACCATTTGCCGAATCGAGGTTACCAGTAGGCTCGTCAGCCAAAATAAGCTTCGGGTTGGTTACAACCGCCCTGCATATAGCAACCCTTTGCTGCTGACCTCCGGAAAGCTGCTGGGGAAAATGTTTTGCCCTGTGCCCGATTTTCATTTTATCAAGCACTGCTTCCACCTTCTTTTTACGCTCGGATGAAGGCATATTCAGATAAAGCAGGGGAAGTTCCACATTTTCAAACACGTTAAGTTCGTCAATAAGGTTAAAGCTTTGAAAAACAAAACCTATATTGGCTTTACGCATATTGGTACGCTGCCTTTCCGAAAAACGCGATACCTCAGTTCCGTTGAACCACAGCTCACCTTCTGTGGGGTTATCAAGAAGTCCCACAATATTCAGCAAAGTAGATTTGCCGCATCCTGAAGGACCCATTACTGCAACAAACTCACCTTCTGACACTTCAAGGTTCACCTTGTTTAGTGCTGTTGTTTCGACCTCATCGGTTCTGAAAACTTTTACCAGTTCTTTTGTCCTGATCATAACTTTTAATTTTAAATTGCTTTTAGAATTGATTTAATATGTTAAATATTGTTATTGTCTGAGAATGAGCTTGTCAACATTTCCAAAATTGTCATAACTTGATACTATAACCCTTTCTCCCGGCTCAAGCCCTTCAAGTACTTCGTAATATCTGGGGTTTTGACGACCAATACGGATATCACGCCTTGAAGCCACGCTGCCTGATGGGTCAATCACATAAACCCACTGGCCTCCTGTACTCTGATAAAATCCTCCCCTTGGGATCAATATGGCGGTGCGTGATTCACCAAGCTCAAGGCGTATGCGGAATGTCTGACCAATCCTTATCTGGGGAGGAACCTGGCCGTTAAACTCCATATCAACTGCAAAACGCCCGGCCTGCACTTCAGGATAAATGCGTGTTATTTCAAGATCATAGCTGTTGCCGGCAAATTCAAATTCACCGGGAAGTCCGGCCACAACACGTGAAATGTAATGTTCATCAATTTCAACCCTCAACTTGTAATCATCAAGCACATTTATTCTGCCCAGCCTTTCCCCCCTGTTTACAATCTGTCCAATTTCAATATCAAGGAAAGCAAGCTCGCCGTCAACAGGAGCCCTTATTTCCAGAGCCTCAAGTCTGCTTGAAACCAGCTTGAGGTTGCTTTGCATGGTCTCAAGGGACTCCTCCATCGATTCCAGCTGGGCAACCCTGTATATAGAGTCGTGTTTATAAGTCTCCAGCATCAGTTCGTATCTTCTTTTTGTATTCTCATACTGTTCTTTTGAGAGTTCATAATCCTCCTGCGATATATGATTTTCCCCCTTCAGCACACTGTTCTTATCGTACCTTCTTTCGGCCTGCCTGAGGGCGTAGGACAAGTCCAGCAGGTCATTCCTGTATCTCAGGTTTTGCTGGTCGAGTTGGATCCTGGTCATCCGGAAATCATTGACGTTTCGGGTAACCTCAGCTTCATGGCGTGATATTTCGAGCAGGAGGTTAATATTGCTCAGAACTGCAAGCTTCTCCCCTTTCTCAACAACTCCATCCCTTTTTATAACCTCATCAACACTCCCTCCTTCAATGGCATCAAGGAATATTGTCTGTATCGGTTCAACAGTTCCGTTAACAGCAATATAATCAAGAAAAGAATCTTCACGTATCTCCTCAATAGTTATTTTGTCTATATCAACATTCAGCCTCGAACTTTTATCACCAAAAACAATTTGGTAAAAAACGGCAAAAACAAATACAGATGAGAGGGAAATCCATATTATCCTTCTCCTTTTTTTTGCCTTGTTCACTATTTTTTTATCCATACCCATAGTTATGCAATTTTTAATAAATTTCTAACCTTATGGTATCATTAATTATGCCAAATAGCTCATGTTTCTGATTATGCGATATTTGAACACATTGTTAACAGCGCTTATCCATATTTTACTGTCCGGTAATGAAACAGGCATCGTTCGGTTTCGTACAGAATTTTCCCTTTCACTTATTATGGATGCAAATTAAATAATATATTTACAAGGAATAAATGAAGCAATTTTCACAATAGTTTTATAATAAGGGCCAATCACAAAAAGCGCAGCTATGGAAAAAAAAGGAAGAGTGCTTGCCGTAGATGACAATGAGGATATTCTGTTCTCACTGAAGCTTCTGCTTAAGCACCATGTAGAGTTGATAGAAACAACTACAAACCCTTCAGATATACCTGATCTGCTGAAGTCGGGGGATTACGACGTAATACTTCTGGATATGAACTTTACAAAGGATGCAATCAGCGGACAGGAGGGGTTCGACTGGCTGAAAAAGATCCATGAGATAGACCCGCAGGCTGTGGTTCTTTTTATTACTGCTTACGGGGATGCTGAAAAAGCAGTAAGGGCGATCAAAGCGGGTGCAACTGACTTTGTCCTGAAGCCATGGCAGAATGAAAAGCTTATCGCAACCGTTTCTTCATCAGTGGAATTACGAAGGTCTCGTGTTGAAGCAAGTGGATTGAGGATGAAGCAAAAGGAAATAAGTAAAGTTCTTGACCAGCCGTTTCATGATTTTATAGGCGAATCGCTGGAAATGAAAAAAGTTTTCTCTACAATAAGCAAGGTTGCCAGAACAGATGCAAACGTTCTTGTCCTCGGGGAAAACGGAACCGGCAAAGAGCTGGTTGCAAGAGCCCTGTACCGGAACTCCCCGAGGAAAGATGAAGTATTCATAAGTGTTGACCTTGGGTCTATCAGTGAAACACTTTTTGAAAGCGAACTTTTCGGTCATGAAAAGGGAGCGTTCACTGATGCAATAAAAGAAAAAGCAGGCAGGTTTGAAATCGCGTCAGGAGGCACACTTTTCCTTGATGAAATTGGCAACCTTTCACTTCCGCTTCAGGCAAAACTGCTAACGGTAATTGAACGGAAGCAGGTTGTGCGGGTGGGTTCCAACAAACCTATTCCTGTGGATATAAGACTGATTTGTGCAACAAACACCGAAATACACGATATGGTTGCTGAGGATAAATTCAGGCAGGACCTTCTTTACCGGATTAACACCGTAGAAATACACCTCCCACCCCTCCGTGAACGTTCAGGCGATCTTCCGCTTCTTGCAAATCACTTCCTGAAAACCTACAGCAAAAAATACAAAAAAAGCATTTCAGGAATAAGTCAGGGTGCCATGAAAAAGCTGGAACAGTATCACTGGCCGGGTAATGTAAGAGAGTTGCAGCATGCAGTTGAACGAGCCGTTATAATGAGCGAATCAAATACTCTCCTTGCAGATGATTTCATGCTCTCTTCTACCAGAAAAAAATCTGATGAACTGGAACTGGAATCTTACAACCTTGAAGAAATTGAAAAAAATGTGATTTTGAAGGTAATGAAGCAGAACCAGGGGAATATATCGCAGGCAGCCAGTGAGCTGGGACTGACAAGGACATCTTTATACCGGAGAATGGAAAAATATGGCTTATAAAAACTTCAGAACAGTCAGTCTGGTAAGGATAATAATTTTAGCAGCCACCGTATTTTTATTCTTCTATACAATATTCTTCTACAGCTTCAGAATAACCCCGGTGCTGATAGGTTTGCTTATCATTCTTCAGATATACCAGTTATTCAGGTATGTTGAAAGGACCAACCGTGAACTTGCAAGTTTTCTTGAATCCATCCGCTATTCCGAATTCACGCGCTCCTTTGAAATTCAAAAGCTCGGGTCTTCTTTTGACGAACTGAATAATGCATTTAACAATGTAATGAAGGATTTCCAGAAGGTCAGGTCTGAAAAGGAAGAGCATTTCCAGTACCTTCAAAGTATAGTCCAGAACATAGATGTGAGCATCATCGCCTACCTTCGGGACGGAACGGTTGAGATGGTCAACAAGGCATCAATAAAACTTTTCCAGGTAAGCAGCCTGAAGAATATCAAATCACTTTCCATTGTGAGCCCACAACTTGTAGAAACACTCCTGGAGATAAAAGCAGGCGAAAACAGGCTGGTAAAGGTGCAGGAGCATGATGACATACTGCAGCTTGCAATCTTTGCAACAGAGTTGAAAATACACGACAAGGAAATTGTGCTGGCAACAATAAAAAATATACAGAACGTACTTGAGGAACAGGAAACTGAAGCATGGCAGAAGCTTATAAGGGTACTTACACACGAAATAATGAATTCTATTACCCCCATAGCATCCCTTTCCTCAACACTGGACATTATGCTTAAAAGTTTTGCCGGAAACGATAACGGTTACCGGATCGACAGTGAGAATATCAGTGAAATACAGCAGGCGCTGCATACTATTAACAAAAGGAGTACCGGGCTTCTTCACTTTGTAAACACTTACCGTAACCTCACAAGGATACCCAAGCCCAATTTCAGGATATTCAGGGCAGGCGACCTGATATATAACGTACAGCTACTGCTGGCAAAAGAGCTTAAAGAAAACCATGTAACCGTTGATGTATCAGTTCAACCTGAAAATATTGAATTATCAGCCGACGAACAACTGCTGGAGCAGGTGCTTATCAATATCATGCAAAATGCCATCCAGTCACTTAACGATAATCCCGATCCGGTGATACGGATCAGGGCTTTCATAAATAAGCGGGGAAGAGCAGCGATTCAGGTTTCCGATAACGGACAGGGCATATTACCGGATGTGCTCGACAAAATTTTCATCCCCTTTTTCACAACCAAACCCAAAGGTTCCGGAATTGGCCTAAGCCTGTCCAAGCAGATAATGAGGCTGCACGGAGGCACTATTACAGCTCAGTCGGAACCTGATAAAGGGGCTACCTTTACCCTTACTTTCTAAAAAGCTGCTGCACCTGGATGCCCCGGCTCCCGGCGAAGTAACATAATGGTTACTTTTACCCTTACCCTCTGACAGGGTTGCTGCATCCGGATGTCCGGGTCCCGGTGAAGTTATATAATTCTGAGCCGGCCGGGGCAGGTGGTTGAAAAATTGCTGCCTGCAGCTAAGTCAGGTAACAAAAGCGCCACCGGGATATTACCTTGAATTATGGAGAGGGAGTTTTAAAATTTCAGCGAACTGAATGAACGTTTTTTTCTTATGAAAAATTCGAAAACAATACTCTTCAGGTAAACTTCAGGGTGATTACCTCTTTTTCTTTCGCGTTGCAGCTCTTTCCTTTTTTTAATATACTCCGGGAGAAAAGTAATAAACGAAATATGTGCCATCAATACGGCGATCGCATCATGGACTGACAATGCGGCCAGGAACTTAACAACCGACATCCAGTCAAACAACATCCTCAGTATTATAAACCAGGGCATCTGTTTTGGAGGAAGGTTTTTCCAAAGCAGCAGCAGATTGTTTCTGAAATTAAGAAATGTTTTCCGTGGATTTGACTTTGGCAGGGAAGCTCCCCCCTGATGATATACTTCCGACTTGTGAGTTACCATGATTTTATAGCCCCGGTTTTTTACCCTCCAGCAATAATCAATCTCTTCCATATGAGCAAAGAAGTTACTGTCAAACCCCTGGTTATTGTGCCAGGTTTCAGCCCTGACCATCATACATGCCCCGCTTGCCCAGAATATATTACATTCGTTGTTGTACTGGCCGGTATCTTTTTCCGTTACATCAAATATCCTTCCGCGGCAAAAAGGATATCCCAGAAAATCTATAAATCCACCGGCCGCCCCGGCGTGCTCGAAATAGTCCCGTTCATCAAGCGATTTAATCTTTGGCTGACATGCAGCTATGGACAGATCACCTTCCATCACTCTTATCATAGGCTCAAGCCATCCGGGGGATGTTTCAACATCAGAGTTAAGCAATACATAATAGCTTGCCTTGATTATCCCAAGTGCCCTGTTATACCCCCCGGCAAATCCATAATTCCGGTCGAATTCCAGAATATTTACTTGTGGGTGGTTCTCCTTAAGGTAGCTGACCGAATCATCACCGGAGCCATTATCGGCAACCCAAATTTGGCAATTATCCTGAGTTGTGTGCTTAATGACCAGCGGGATAAACCTTTCTAGGAGGTCTCTCCCGTTCCAGTTAAGTATTACTACAGCAATGCGGGTCATTCCGGATCGGGTTTAGTATATTTCCATCTGTTATGCGACCAGAGCCAGTATTCCGGCTTTTTGCGAATAATCTTTTCCAGTATACGTGTATGCCCTTCAGTTATTTCACCCGGCCTGGTCAGTCCGGGCTTTTCAAATAACGGTATGATCTCAACTTCGTAGTAACCCCTTTTGATTTTTTGAATATCCAGAAAAACTACCGGCTGATCGAGCTTAACAGCTACTTTTTCGGTACCGGTGAATACAGGTGTATTTCTGCCAAAGAAGGTCGTCCAGTGATTAAGCCTGTCAGGTCCGGGTCTTTGATCACCAAGAAAAAGGGTAATAGTCGGCTCTCCCTTATTCCTGTAATATAACAATCTCCTGAGAGATTGTTTTACAGGTACGGTAACAACTCCGAACTTTTGGCGCAACGACGTCACCATACGGTCAAAATGTTTGTTCTTTAAAGGTTTGTAAAGGGCAAGTACCCTGAAAGGTGTCACAAGCGGGAAACCGGCAAACCATTCCCAGTTGCCATAATGACCAAAAACAGCAACCACACTCCTGCCCTCCTCAAAATAGCGGTAAAGCACTTCCGGGTTTTTATACCTGTATCTGGTCATTATATCCTTTTTCCTGAAATTCAGCATTGCAAAAGTCTCTATTATTGTATCACACATGTGCCTGTAGAAAGAGCGGGCAGTATTTCTTACCCATAAACCGGATTTTTCAGGAAATGCCTTCCGAATATTTTCAAAAACAAGTTTCTTTCTGTAACCCGGAAAATAAAAGGCAAATACAAAAAGTAAATCTGAAAAAAGATATTGCACACGCATTGGAAGCAGGGAAACAAGGAAACAAAGCCCGTAGTAAATGTAAAAGAAAATTGCAGTGAAAATATTTTTAATGATCATAATTACAAAACTGAAATTTAGAAACCGGATTCAACTGTCCTTTAAATAAAATATTAATTCGAACTCATTTGCGAGCCGGAGTCACAAATAACACAAACTAACGGGCCGGGGTCATAAACTCACTTATATTCCCAAAAAATTCATTAAATATAAGGGAATTTGATGCTATAACTTCGCTTCCGAATATGTAATTATCTTTTCCGGAAAAATCTGTAACCCTTCCGCCGGCCTGTTGTATTATGAAAGCTCCTGCAGCAACGTCCCAGGGACTGAGGCCGTATTCATAAAATGCATCGAACCTGCCGCATGCAAGATAGGCAAGGTCAACAGCAGCAGATCCAAGACGCCGTACTCCGCGGGAGTTCTTCATGCAATATTCAAGACACTTCATGAAAGGATCAAGATACCGGTAGTCTGTAAAGGGAAATCCGGTTGCAATAAGTGAATCATTAACGGAACCGGTGGCGGATACAGATATCTTTTTGCCGTTAAGGAAAGCGGGTGCTCCTTTCCATGAATAAAAAGCCTCATCAAGGTTTATTTCGTAAATAACCCCCAGTACTACTGCTTCTTCTTCCATTAAAGCAATACTTACAGAATAAGGCGGAAGTCCGTGAATAAAATTCGTGGTTCCGTCAAGCGGATCAATTATCCATGTATAATCGCTTTTTTCGCCACCTGCTGTCCCCTCTTCGGTAATAAAGCTGCTGCCCGGCAGTATCCCGGAAAGCTTTTCAACCAGCATCTTTTCAGCTGTCATATCAACCTGGGTAACATAATTGTGCACACCTTTTACCATTATATTTTCAGGATCATAGCTGCCTGCCTGTTTTCTGATATATCTGCCTGTTTCCCTTGCAAAGGAAACAGTTTTCATGCAAATCTTTTCAAAGTCCATCTTCAAATGTTATTAAAGGTATTAAATCTAAACAATCCTGCACTTCATTGAGCCGTCATCGTTTGCAGCGATCAGCATTACACGCGTCATTTGGTTTACAAACTCCGTATCACGGCATGCCTTAACTCTAATATAGTTTCCGGTATAGCCTGACATAAACTTTTCTCCCGATCCTTCCTCAAAAATAACAAATTGTACGGAACCGGCACTGCGACGGTTGAATATGTCACGTTTCTTCCCGGATAGTTCATGGAGCAACTTGCTCCTGTACTCTGTTTCCACTGGTTCTGCCTTCCCGTCAAGTAACGAAGCCTTCGTTCCTCCCCTTTCAGAATAGGAAAAGACATGCAGATATGAAACATCTGAATTATCCAGAAGATTATAGGTTTCTTCAAAATTTTTTTTTGATTCCCCAGGGAATCCTGTAATTACATCAACCCCTATGCCTGCATCAGGTATTGATGAGCGTATTTCTTCCACCTTCTTTTCAAAGAGCTCTTTTGGATATTTCCGGTTCATTCTTGCAAGTACTTCGTTTGAACCTGACTGGAGGGGTATATGAAAATGGGGGGCAATCTTGCGTGATCCGGCAACAAGTGAGATCAGCTCCCTGGTCAGCAGATTGGGTTCAATGGAAGATATGCGGTATCTTTCTATTCCTTCAGTCTCTTCAAGCTGCTGAAGGAGGCCGTGGAAGGATTCTCCGGTTGATTTGCCAAAATCACCAACATTTACACCTGTCAGCACAATTTCCTTTACCCCTCTTTCAGCAATCTTCTTAACCTGCTCAATAACTGCGGCTACCGGAGCATTTCTGCTTCTCCCTCTTGCATAGGGTATAGTGCAATATGAGCAAAAATAGTCACATCCGTCCTGAACCTTCAGGAAAGATCTTGTTCTGCCCGACAAAGAATATGCCGGTGAAAAAATATTATCTGTGCCAATATCACCTGCAAAAACCTTAGGTTCCGGTTTTTTTTCAATTTTCCCCGCATATTTTAAGATATCAGATTTTTCGGCTGACCCCAGAACAAGATCAACACCCTGAATTGAAGCAATTTCTTCTGCCTTTACCTGTGAATAGCAACCGGTTATTATAAGAAATGCTCCGGGGTGCTTTTTTGCAGCTTTTCTGATTATGTTCCGGCATTTTTTCTCTGCCCTTGAAGTTACCGTACACGTGTTTATTACTACAATATCAGCCGTTTCGCCGAAAGGGACAACGGTATAACCTTTTTCAGCAAACGACCGGGAAATTTCAGATGTTTCTGAAAAATTGAGTTTACAGCCCAGTGTGTAAAATGATATCTTCATTGTATAAACAGGGTAAGTCATGCAATATGACCTTTCAATACTGATAACCGGTTTAACATATTATGCAAAAATAGGTTTTTTTAAATTCCTGATAAACGGGCAATAATGATGACTCTCCAATATTTTCCTTTGTGAATAGCCTTTAGGGATTTTTTATGACTTTTATCAACTTTTTTTCTTACTTTTGGATATTATTTTCCCAAAAAGGAAGACGACAACTACTTTTTTTGTTAACGGTAAAACCTGCCGTTTAGAACTTAATATCGGTACAGTTTTTTAATCATTTAAATTACAGTACAGACATGGATACTATTGATGCAATATTCACCCGCAGGAGTATAAGAAAATTCAAACCTGTTGCTGTTGACCCGCAAAAACTGGAACTTTTGCTCAAATCCGCCATGTATGCTCCTTCAGCCAGAAATGAGCAGCCCTGGCATTTTATTATAATTGATGACCCTGAAGTAAAAAATAAGGTAATGAATGCACATCCCTATGCCAAAATGCTTTCTCAGGCACCTGTGGCAATACTTGTGTGTGGAGATAAAAACCTTGAAATAAGTCCGGGATACTGGCCGGTCGACTGCTCAGCTGCAACACAGAATATACTTCTTGCTGCTCATGCTACCGGACTTGGAGCTGTTTGGCTTGGGGTGCATCCCCGTACTGAAAGGAAAAAAGCAATAAGGGAAATATTTAACCTGCCTCAACACATTGAACCCTTTTCAGTTGTAGCAATAGGTGTCCCTGATGAACAAAAAGAGCAGCCTGAGCGCTTCAGGCCTGAAAGAATAAGGAAAAACAGGTGGGATAACTGAACCGTCAGTCTGAAGGGACTTTTTTTATTTTCCATTAAATTTTACTGATGACATACAGGGAAACACTTAAATATCTATATAGCAGGCTGCCAATGTATCAAAGGATAGGAAAGGCAGCTTACAAGGCTGATCTGGGCAATACTCTTTTGCTGGATGAATATTTCGGCTATTCTCACCGCCATTTCAGAAGTATTCATGTTGCAGGCACAAACGGGAAGGGAAGTGTTTCCCATATGCTGGCTTCAATATTTCAGTCGGCCGGATGGAAGACCGGACTCTACACCTCTCCTCACATTAAGGATTTCAGGGAAAGGATAAAGGTAAACGGAACCCCGGTTCCTGAAAAATATGTAATTGACTTTACCAGGGATAACAAGAAGGTATTTGAAAAAATTGAACCCTCTTTTTTTGAAATGACCGTGGCTCTGGCTTTCAAATATTTCGCTGCAGAAACCGTCGATATAGCAATAATTGAAGCCGGAATGGGCGGACGGCTTGATTCAACAAATATTATTACACCGATGGCTTCAGTAATAACAAATATCGGAACCGACCACAGTGAATTCCTGGGATCATCAATTAAATCCATAGCTCTTGAAAAAGCAGGTATAATCAAAAATAAAATTCCCGTTATAATTGGCGAAACCCACCCTGAAACAACTGAAGTTTTTACTGTAAGGGCTGAGGAATATAACTCCCGGATTGTTTTTGCCCAGGACAATTACAGCTGTAAATCCTCACCGCACAAAAACGGGAAAAGTCAGATACTTCAGATAAGCAGGAAAGGTAAAGTAAAGTATAAGAACCTTAAAACGGACCTCCTCGGATCATATCAGCAGAAAAACGCGGTAACTGTTATCCAGACCCTTGATTTACTTGAGGAGCAGAATGTAATTATTCCCAGGAAAAGTATTTACAAAGGGTTTGGAAATGTTGTTAAAAATACCGGATTGCTGGGAAGATGGCAGGTTTTGGGTACCAACCCCACAATAATCTGCGATACTGCACATAATTTGGAAGCATTAACAGAGGTAATAACCCAGTTAAACAACACACCAAAGAATCATTTACATATAATACTGGGTTTCAACGATGACAAAAAAGTTTTCCCTATACTGAATATGATGCCCGGGGATGCAACCTACTATTTTACCAGATCTGCCATACCAAGGGCAATGAGCGTTCAGGACCTTCTGAAATGTTCAGCGGCAGCAGGACTGAACGGCACAGGTTTCCAGAAACCAGGTGATGCCCTTAAGGAAGCAAGAAAAAATGCTTCTCCATCCGATTTGATATTCATAGGCGGCAGTACTTTTGTTGTAGCAGATTTATTGTAGAAGATTTGTTGCAGCGGATTTGTTGCAGCGGATTTGTTGCAGCGGACTTGCTGAAACCAGACTTGCTGGAGCCAGAATTGCTGGAGCCAGAATTGTTGCAGCAGATTTGTTACAGCGGACTTGTCGCCGCGGACTTGTCGCCGCGGTTTTTTAATATTTTTTTTTGAAATAATTAAATATCGTTATATTTGCACTTCATTATTTCGGGCGATTAGCTCAGCTGGTTCAGAGCACCTGCCTTACAAGCAGGGGGTCACTAGTTCGAATCTAGTATCGCCCACGTAAAAATCAAAGGGTTGCATCTTTAACAGGTTGCAGCCTTTTTTTATTTGCATACAATTTGAAAATTGATACCCTGACGAGAATACACCGGGGAACTTCTCAAAAACTGTATGTAATACCGCCTCTTACAATGGGATTTTGAACGGTACTCTCCTCATGAAGTAAAACATCATACAAAACCATACCATATGCTCTTGTCCGGTCTGTCAAATTGTACCGGTAGCCGCCACCTACAGGCAGACCGGTTATCCATTTTCTCCCGTCAGATGCATCAATATTGGTTACTTCGAATTCTGCGTGAGCGAATACATTTGGGATAAACGTCAGTTGCATGAACAGCCTGTTCCCGTATGAATACCTGCTGCTTCTATTATCGTAATCACGATAGGAATAAAAAGGTGCCGTACCGAAATCGAGGCGTCCGTAACGGTACCCTATCAATGGTGATGCATCAAAATATTGACTGTTACTGGTAAAATGGTACCCTATACTACCACCAGTGTAAAGCTGGGATTTACTTTCGTTGAAAAATCCTGTCAGAACAAAAGCTGAAACAGTAATAAATAATATTTTTTGCATAGTTGAGAAGTTTATCATTCGATTAGTAATACAAGATATAAAAATATTTTTATATGTAATCAATTTTTTAAAGCATATTTAACATACCAGTTCCATACAGTCGGTTTTAGAATAAAAAACCCCCTTGTGTGAAATAACTCAATAATCGGGTTCCCAATATATAGTATCATCTTGATCATTATAAATAATGAATTTTTTTTATAATTTGATCTTAGGATTATTATTATTATAATTGGATAATCATCAATAACAATATTTTCAATATTTTTACAAAATCCAATTTTTTTCATAATATTTTACTCATAATACTAATAATACCAAACCAGAATTAAAATGAAAAAGTCCATCACCACACAAAAGATGGTTGCCGGTGAACAATGTTCCAGCTTCAGTTTTAGATTTAAACATGTTTGCATTAAGATCTTGTCAGTTTCTGTTTTTGTTATGTTTTTACCACAATTAGCTGCAAGCCAGCAGTTGGATGTGCCATATGTCCCTACACCGATGTCTGTTGTGGAAAAAATGCTTGATGTAACCAATACCGGACCGGGTGATTATGTAATTGACCTTGGGTCGGGTGACGGGCGTATTGTTATTGCTGCTGCAAAAAGGGGGGCTTTAGGTCACGGGATTGATCTTGATCCCAGGCGCGTTTCGGAAGCAGAAGAAAATGCAATAAAAGATGGTGTTGCTGACAAAGTAATGTTCATTGAGGGCGACCTTTTTGAAGCCGACTTCAGCCGGGCCAATGTTGTAACCATGTACCTGCTGAGCACGGTTAACCTTAAGCTAAGGCCATACCTGCTTGAAAATCTGAGACCAGGATCCCGGATTGTTTCTCATGATTTCAATATGGGCGACTGGCAGCCGGATGAACATATCAGGGTTGATAACAGGGATGTGTATTACTGGGTAATACCTGCCAGGGTTGAAGGTAGATGGCAATGGAATTCCGGTGGTAACAGTTATTCTATGAATATAGGACAGAAATACCAGGAGCTGGATGTTGACCTGAGAGCAGGGAACAGAAGACTTAACACTTCCAACACAGTGCTTGCAGGTGAAAGGATCAGTTTTACGGCTGTAAACCCCTCTAACGGTAACAGGTATGTATACAGTGGCAGGGTCGATGGTAAAAACATAACCGGAATTGTTCAGATAAGAAACGGAAACCGCAGGATTGTGGAGAACTGGTCTGCAATACTCAACTAGTTATTTGTGAAATATTAAACCCCATGTCCGCAGGACGCGAAATTGTTCTGTCGGGGCCTTGACTTATAGGCATGTGGGGGAAAAACGGATTCAAATGGGAAATTTTCGTGGAGGCAAACCGCTTCCGACTTTTACGACCTTAAGTTCAATTGCCGTGGTGGTTGGGATAGTTGTTGGCACCGGTATTTTTAGTTTACCCCCCATTGTTGCAGGCCATTCGGCCAGCGGACAACAGTTCATTATGTTCTGGATTGCGGGCGGAGTCATTTCGCTTCTGGGAGCCCTTTGTTATGCAGAGCTTGGCTCTTCCAGACCGGATGTTGGTGGCGAATATCATTTTCTGAATAAAGCTTTCGGAAGTT
This sequence comes from Bacteroidota bacterium, assembly GCA_003551495.1. Taxonomy (GTDB): domain Bacteria; phylum Bacteroidota; class Bacteroidia; order Bacteroidales; family PUMT01; genus PUMT01. Next base: position 10,014 of record PUMT01000152.1, on the reverse strand, counting down.
TTGCAGGTTTTCTTTTCACATGGGGCAGAATGACAGTAATACAAACCGGCTCAATTGCACTTGTATCCTTTATACTTGGCGACTATGCAACACTTCTTCTAAACCTGGGAACATACAGTTCTTCAATTTACGCGGCAATTGCCGTCATTCTTCTTACCGCGCTCAATATTTCCGGCACATCCCATTCCAGAAAGACCCAGATGGTCTTAACATTTATAATCGTTTCCGTTTTGGTTATTGTTTCCTTAAGCGGTATTTTAACAGTTTCTCCGGCTGAAAAAAGTGTTGCCGGCAGCGGTGGGTCACTTTTCTCACAAAGTGCGGCCGGACTTGCAATGATATTCGTTTTGCTGACATACGGCGGATGGAATGAAGCGGCATACCTTTCGGGTGAGCTGGTTAATGTCCGGAAAAATATGATAAAGGTCCTTGCAGCAGGAATTTTGTTAATAACTGCTCTTTATATACTGGTTAACATAGCATATCTTCATGTTCTTGGATTCAAAAATTTACAGGCTTCAACAACTGCAGGAGCAGACCTTACCGGTGAAATTTTCGGACCTGCGGGTTCTGTGGTAGTTTCAGTGATTGTTGTATTCTCAGCACTATCAACGGCCAATGCCACAATAATTACAGGTGCGCGTACCAATTACGCACTTGGAAGGGATTTCAAACTGTTTAATTTTCTGGGCAAATGGAATAGTAAAAATAATTCTCCTGTAAACGCCCTCATCGTACAGGGTGTTATTACACTGTTTCTTATTTTTCTGGGCGCCTGGTCAAAAGAAACTATAAGCACAATGGTTGACTACACAGCACCTGTCTTCTGGTTCTTTCTTATGTTAACCACAATTACACTCTTCATTTTCAGAGCAAAAAAGAGAACCGGAGAGCTGCCATTCAAAGTGCCTTTTTATCCGGTAACACCCGCACTTTTCCTGATTGTCTGTACAGGCCTTCTCTACTCCAGTCTTGCATTTACCGGCACCGGAGCATTAATCGGGTCTGCTTTTCTGATTGCCGGTATACCTGTATATTTTTATGGAAAAATAAAATATAAGAAATAAGTACGACTTGAATTCTAAAAAATCCTGTGGCAAAATAATTTATCTGTTTTCCCCGTATTACTATTTAACCCTGCGACATTTGCCCTGATAGTAGATTATTCGTTTTTAAGAACATGTTTTAATTGAAATAACACACTGATGAGAAAAATTCCGGTTATAATATCCATATTCCTGTTGGTAATAATAACGTATTCATGTGAAAAAGAACTTTCAGTAAAGCTGCCGTCAGTAAACACGATCCCGGCATCTGAAGTTGATGGTTTTACAGCAGTAATTGGCGGGGAACTGGTAAATGACGGTGGTGCAGAAATCAAGGAATATGGAGTTTTTTGGGGGAAACATCATATCCCCCAACACTGGGGCGAAAAACTGGAAATTAGTAGCGGATCCGGCAAATTCACTGATACTATTAAAGGGCTTTCTGAAAACACTTTCTATTATTTTGTAGCTTATGCAATCAATGAAAAAGGTACAGGTCTTGGTGAAACATTGAGATTTACCACTTCTCCTTCACTTCCGGAAGTAAAAACATTAAATGTTCTTGATATTACATCGTCTTCAGCACTGGCAAGAGGTAAAGTTACGGATGACGGAGGAGCCAAAATTGAAGAACATGGGGTTTTCTGGAGTACTCAACCTGATGCAGCAGAAACAGGAGAAAAGCTTGCTATAGGTAGCGGAAGTGGCAATTTTTCAGAAACTCTTACAGGACTTCAGAAAGGCAGAAAATACTTTATAAAAGCATATGCAATTAATGAAAAAGGAACTTCATACGGCAAAGAAACGAGTTTTACTGCTCTGGATCTGCCGATAATATCTACAGCAGTCCCCTCAGAAATAAAAGCCTCTGCAGCAGTTGCAGGGGGAACAGTACATGAAAGCGGCGGTTCTGCAGTAAAAGACAGGGGTGTTTATCTTAGCAGGCGGCCAAATGCAAGGGAAACAGGAGACCGGATATCTGAAGGAGATGGAACCGGAGATTTTTTTGTTGAACTCGAATATCTGAGCAATGATACTGAGTATTTTGTTACAGCATATTCAACCAACTATGAAGGAACCTCATTTGGCGAGGAATACTCATTCAGAACATGGGCACTGCAAAGTTATGTAAGGGATGTTGATGGAAACAGATATAATACCAAGGTATTAGGTGACCAGAAATGGATGACTGAAAACCTGGCCACCACAAGATACAGAAACGGAATCGGAATTGAAATGGTTGCAGAAGGTGACGAACACTGGATAACAAATATACAGGGCTTTTTGGGTGTATATAATGATGCCGGGGGTAAAGAATCCAAATACGGCTATCTTTACAACTGGTATGCTGTTAATGAGGATAAAGGATTATGTCCGGATGGTTGGCGGGTTCCAACTGAAGATGACTGGCAGGAGCTGGAACGGTATCTTGGCCTGGACGATTACGAAATTGACCGCCTTGAATTCAGGGGAAGTGACCAGGGTGGAATGCTTAAAACTACCGGCACCGTGGCTGCCCGGACAGGCTTCTGGAGATCACCCAATACTTTGGCTACCAACGAAACAGGTTTTAGTGCGCTTCCGGGTGGTTACAGGGATGAAAGAGGCCATTCCCATTTGCTAAATTTCTACGGCAACTGGTGGAGTTCAACTGAAGCTGATGAGGACGGAACAGCATGGTTCCGTTACCTTTCACATGATTCAGGTCAGATCGGAAGATTTTTTGCATCCAAAAGAAGGGGCTATTCCGTTAGGTGCATAAAGGAATAAAAACCATTACACTTTATAAAATTTACAGGTCGAAATTGTAAAAAACCCGGAAGCAAATGAGCTGCCGGGTTTTTTTACTCAATTAAAGTAAGATGCTTTAAAAATTCCCTGATTATCAACAAGCCTAATCCTCAAGTTCAACAGGCTGATCATACAGGATATTAATAATATTTCCCATAATCTCACTCCTTGGCATAGGACGGATATTTGCAAGAACTGTTACAAGGTAGCCGTCCTCAGGTATTCGTGTTGAAAGGCACTGAAAACCGTTTGTTGAACCACCGTGACTATGGGTCAGGATGCTGTCATTCTCATTGAATTTAATGTAGTTTATCCGCCATCCGTATCCGTAGTTCGAAAGGTCAGGTGTGAAAATAAGCGACTGGTATTCTTCATCAAGGAGGGTATTGTTGCGAAGTGCATCATCCCACAAAACCATGTCTGTAACTGTTGAATACATGTCCCCTGTGGCAAGCGCAGTTGACATATCCCTGAAAACGGCGTTTACAAGACTGTCAGACCTGACACTGTAGCCTCTTGCCTTGTTTTTCAATATCGTTATGTGATCAACAATACCTGTATTGTACATTCCGGCAGGTTGAAGTATCCTTTCCCAAAGCAACTGATCAAAATCTTTCCCGGAAACCCTTTCCAGAATATACCCAAGCAGGTAATATCCGAAACTGCTGTAACTGTATTCTTCCCCCGGCTCAGATTGAAGGTCGAGGTCCCAGAAAAGTTCCACAAAATCCCTGTGTTCCCAGGGTTGCCTGCTGTAATCAGGAGAAAAATTAGGGATGCCCGCATAATGCTGGAAACCGGAAGTATGTGTCAACAAATGGTGAATGGTTATTATATCTCCCTGAGGCTCCGGATAATCGGGGATATACTCCCTGATAGTATCTTCAACGTCCATCTTCCCCCCGGCTACCTTCTGCATAACCAGCATGGCGGTAAACTGCTTGGAAACGGATGCAATCCTGAACTTTGTTTCAGGTGTATTTTTCACATCATGTGAATGGTCTGCATAACCGAAACCCTTTGCATAAAGTATTTCACCATTTTTTGATACCACAACGGATCCGTTGAAAAGATAGTTTTCCTGGTAATGCTTCATAAGGTCGTCAATTTTCCTTTCAGTAGCATCCCTGCATCCTGATATTGCTACTATGATCAGAATAAGTAAAAAAGTTATTTGTTTCATATTGAATAGATTTGATTTATAATTGTTTAAAAGCCATCAAATAAATTTAAGCGGTTCAACATACTGAATAAATCATTGCTTATTGGCGAAGATAAAATCCATCCCTCTGCGGAAAGAAGGATTCAAAATATTTCACCAATTTGGAAAAAACAGGTAATATAAGTTACAACTATTCCAGCCTCCTCAATCTTCCGAGGATGCCTCTGTGACCGGGGTCTATCAATAACCCTTTTGCATAATTTTCCACAGCTTTCCGGTTATCCCCGGCAGCCTGATATGCCCCTCCTGCCAACATATATGCATTGGCGGATTCGGGTTCGAACTCAACTGCAAGTTTTGCAAAATCAACCGCCTCTTCTGCCCTGTCAAGGCCGATCAGGTCAGATACAATCCTGCTGAGTTGACCTGTTCTTACATCATAAGTATCGGGATGATTATTAAACAGATAGCGGAAATATTCAACTGCATTATCTACTCCCTCTTCTTCAAGAACCCTGGAAGTAGCAATAGCAGAAGATCTCGAAAAGTCAACAGGCTGATCATAAAGTATATTAATAATGTTGTTTGTGATGCTTGTTGTCGGTCCCGGCCTTGCATTGGATAAAACAGTAATAAGATATCTGTCTTCGGGCAGTCTGGTGGTCAGACAGTTAAATCCGTTAGTTCCGCCGGAATGACTGTGTGTGAGGAGGGTTAAATCGTCATTTATCTCATTGTGCCTTATAAACCATCCGTAACCGTAATTTGACAGGTTGGGTGAAAAAATAAGGGACTGGTGTTTGTCGTCAAGCAACGTATTGTCATATAGAGCTTTATCCCACAAAACTATGTCATTTACAGTTGTGTACATATCGCCTGTAGCAAGGGCTGTGGACATATCCCTGAATTCTGCATTTAAAAGTGATGCAAGGGAATGATCGTATCCGTTTGCCCTGTTTTTAAGGATGCTGATATGACCGTCTATACCTGTATCATACATTCCAAGAGGGTGAAGTATCCTCTCTTCAAGAAGCTTGTCAAAATCCTTCCCCGAAACTAACTCAAGAATATGGCCAAGCAGATAATAACCAAAACTGCTGTAACTGTATCTTTCTCCTGGTTCAGATTGAAGGTCAAGGTCCCAGAAAAGCTTTATAAAATCTGCATGATCCCATGGCTGACGGCTGTAGTCAGGGAAAAATTCAGGTATCGCGGCATAATGGGGCATACCTGATGTATGGGAAAGCAGATGGTGAATGGTAATTTTGCTTGCATGGGGTTCGGGATAACCGGGAAAATAATCGCCTATTGAAGAGTGCAGATCCATTTTTCCCTCGGCTACCTTCTGCATAACAAGCATAGCTGTAAACTGTTTTGAAACAGATGCAATCCTGAACCTGGTATCCGGGGTATTTTCAACACCCAGCTCATAATTGGCATAGCCAAAGCCACGGGCATATAATATTTCACCGTCACGAGCCACAACAACCGCCCCGTTGAAGTTATTGTGTTCATGATAATCGTTGACAAGCTCGTCTATTTGCTGTACAACCCTCTGGGAGAAACCTGCTGTTGCAATTACCAATGCAGCCAGCAGTAAAATGAACTGCTTCATGAGTATTGGTTTGAGTTATTAAATTATCCGGCAATATGGCAAATTTTTCTTAATAGTAGAAATATTTCTCATTTAAAAAGTTTTCGTATCAAACGGATTAGATTTGATTATGTTGAGAAGATGCTTAAACTCAAGTGTAATTACCTCCCCCCTTTGTTAAGACTGATTTTCAACCCTGCTGTAAAATCTTCACCAAAGAATTCACGCACTACCGGGATGCCGGAGAAGATGAATATAACTTATTTATAGATATTTGCAGACATCTGCCACAAAACTGCTGTAAAACGGGGAGTTTTTGACAAACATATAAAATGAATAGACCAATATATAAAAATTATTAGTAACAAATTCAATCCTGGCTTTATGCCACTGATATTCTGTTATATAATATCTTGTCAACATTTTTTCAACATTGGTGTATCAGCTTCTATATTTAATAAAAAGTAACCGATTTATCTAATCAATTTTAACTCTTCAATGTTAGTTATTGTGTAATTTGTATAAAAAACAAATTGATCCGAAAGCAGCCTCACTTATGAATAAAGAGAGCAAAAATCCAGTATATAAGCTATCAGGCAACATCCCGGCAAATCCCGGTGCCAAGGATATTCTGGATATGATAGAGTTTGTGGCTGTTTTAATATGTATCCCACTGTCATACCTGATTGCCAGACAGATATTGTTGCATTCCGACCTTGTATTCACACTTCAGTCTTATTTTAAAGTATTCTTTCTGACACACTTTAACTATTACAATGTTTCATGGCATTTTAACCTTTCTGAATTTTCCGTTTTCATATTCTTACTGATTATTTCCTGGTTTGTGCTTTCTCAGGTTATATCGATGGCAGCATTGCCGAGAAACCAGAGGTATCTAACTGTCTTAATAAACTTCGTCAGGGGAAACTTAATGGTTCTTGCCGTTTTGCTTTTACTGAAGTTCATTTTAAACCTCCAGTCAATTCCCGTAATTTTTATTTTAACCTATGTTGTGCTGAGTATGCTTGTTACGCTTGCTATCAGACTAATTGCTATACACCGCATCAGTGTTTACAGGGCTAAGGGGCACAATCTGAGACATGTTCTTGTAATGGCAGACGGGCATTCGGATGTTATCATAGATAAACTGTTAAAACAAAAAGACTGGGGATTCATTATAAATTCAATAATAACAGGGTCAAAAAAGATCACGGAAAAGTACGGAAGTGAAATACAGGTCTTCCCGTCAACAAAAAATGTTAAAGAGATACTGGATTCAAATGTGATTGATGAAGTTCTCTACTGCAAAAATAATCTTGATGAAAAACAGATAAATGAGATATCTGAAATATGCAGTGAGGTTGGGGTAATTTTCAGGCTCCAGTCCTGTATCTCTCCTGTTAACCCTGTTAGGCTGCAGCTAAAAACCCTGAATAACCAAAAAAACCTCACACTGGTTGACATACCATCACATGAGGTTACTTATATTTTAAAAACTATGGGAGATATTTATCTGTCCCTTATAGCTGCAATAATTTTACTTCCGTTTTTTCTTCTGGTAGCCCTGCTGATAAAACTTGATTCACCCGGACCGGTATTTTTCAAACAGGAGAGAATCGGTTTGCGTGGCAGGAAGTTCAAATTATACAAGTTCCGCACAATGGTGTCAAATGCTGAGGAGTTGCTGGAGAAGCTAAGGGAGAACAATGAAATGGACGGCCCGGCATTCAAGATGAAAAACGACCCGAGAATAACCAGGTTCGGAATGTTTCTGAGAAAAACAGGGATTGATGAATTCCCTCAGCTGATCAATGTTATTTCAGGAGAGATGTCACTTATAGGTCCGCGACCGCCACTCGAATCTGAAGTAAAGGAATATAAACGATGGCAGCTCAGAAGATTATCGGTGAAGCCCGGGATAACCTGCACATGGCAGATAGTTCCAAACAGGAATGAAGTGAGCTTTGAGCAATGGATGAAAATGGATCTGAATTATATTGACAACTGGACGTTGGGCAAGGATTTTAAACTGATTTTCAGAACAATAGGCACATTTTTCATGGCCGGGGGAAGATGAATAAAATCAAAATACTGGAACCTGATCATATTTCAACAATAAAACCAGATATACTTCTCCCCTTTCCGGCCCTGAAAACAATTATTTAATCATTTAAAAATTTCTGTATTAATTATGTTTACACTACACAAGACAAAAATTGTTTTTCCCCTATTGATTGCATTGATTTTAGTTTCCTCTTGTGTCCCCCGGAGCAAACTGGCTTATGTTCAATCGGATAAAACTGTGGATCTGGAAGACACTTTTTTTGAAGGCCAGCAAATTGACAACATTATAAGGCCGGGAGACGAGATATACATAAGAATCACCAGCGCTGATGAAGAAAGAACCAGTTTTGTGGCACAGGGTCAGCCGGGCGGTGTATACGACCCCACCTTCCTCAGTTATACAATAAGCGACGACGGCACTGTAAAGCTTCCCTACATAGGAAGAATAGTGCTTGCAAACCTTACACTTGAAGAAGCAACAGACAGTATCGAAGCTGATCTTGCCCAATACCTCTTTATTCCATCTGTTTATATGAGGTTCATCAACACCAAGGTGACTGTCCTGGGAGAAGTGAACAGTCCGGGTGTCTATATGTTTAATTATAAAAATATAAACATAATGCAGGCAATAGGTTATGCAAACGATATTACGGAATTCGGCAACAGGAGCAATGTTTTGATAATCAGGGAAGAGGGAACAAGAAAGAAAAAACAGTATATCAACCTGTTGTCGGATGAACTCCTTGAATCGGAATGGTATCTTGTTAAATCAAACGATGTTATATATGTTGAGCCATTGGGAAGAAAAAGGTGGGACATGAGGACAGTACCCTACAACCTTATCTTCTCGGCTATAACCACTGCTGTAATGCTTTTAACTTTTCTAAAATAAAAAAGCTGCTTATCATGAAGGATTCAGACGACATTTTAAAAAACAATTTGATTGCCGTAATGAAAGACCTGCTAAAGTACTGGTATATTATTGCTGCATGTCTCATTATTGCAATTGCGGCCGGGATGTTCTATCTTAAATACAGCGCAAAAACTTACAGGGTCAGCTCTTCAATTCTGTTGCGCCTTGAAAAAGGTCAGAACTTTGGCAGGGGATCCGACGATATTTTGAGGGCTTTTGATTTTATGATACAGGACAAATCTTTCCAGAATGAAATATATTTTATCCAGTCCCTCCCACTTATAAGAGAAGTTGTGGATGAGATGGACATGAGGGTATCTTATTTTATGCAGGAAGGAGGGGTCCCCAAAAGGTTTAAATTCAGCCGCAAAACCCTTTACAGGGATTCACCGTTTATTGTGATACCCAATGAAGATCATCTGCAGCCTGTCAATATGGAGTTTCACCTCAGAATTGTTGATGATGAGACTTTTCATCTATTTGCTGAAAGTGAGGAAACCGGTCTGATTGATTTAAAAACCGAGCGCACGGTAACTTACAGCGATTACAATATTGACGGAGCTTTCAGATTCGGAAACCAGATTGACAGCAGGGGTTCATCTTTTACAATTGTGCTCAGTTCGAGCTTCGATCCCGAAAGACATGTCGGGAAAGACCTGTTTTTCAGGTTCAACAACCTTAACCAGCTTGCATCAAGCTTTAAAAGTTCCCTGAGCATCGATGCAAGGGGAATAGAATCTACAATGGCTGAACTGGACTACAAAGGGGGCAATGTAAATATGGGGATAACTTTTCTGAATTTGCTTATTGATAAATACATAGAGAAAAATATCGAGGAAGCCAACTATATGGCTAACAGGACTATTGAGCATATTGACAGACAGCTTATTGATGTTTCAGATGACCTTAGCCTTTCTGAACGGCAGCTTCAAAACCTGAAAAGCACCCAAAGTGTTATGAACATAGAGGAAAAGGCTCAGAATGTTTACAATCAGCTTCATGCCTCGCGCAATATGCGTGATGAAGCACAAAGGAGGCTGAACCACCTGCAACAGCTGAACGATCACTTCGTTCAATACAAGGACTCTTCAACAATTCTTGCCCCTTCTTCCCTCGGACTGCCCGATCCGCTGCTGAACAACCTTATCCAGGAGCTTACCGTTCTGAATTCGGAAAAACAACGGATAATAAGTCAGGATCAGCTCAGAAGCCCCAGGCTTCAGACAATTGATATCAGCATTGAAACACTCAAGAATGCAATATCTGACAACCTTACCTTTACAATAAGCACAACACAAAAGGAAATAGATAACCTGAACGAAAAAATAAATGAACTAAACCGCGAGTTTTCTGAGTTGCCTGGCACCCAGAGAGAAATGCTCGGCATCCAGAGAAGGTTCAATCTTAACGATGCAATATATACATCTCTTCTTGAAAGGAGGAT
>PUMT01000048.1 GCA_003551495.1 Bacteroidota bacterium | reverse complement strand
TGGTGATGTGAACGAAGAACCCGTTCCTGGAATACTTGAGTTTGAATACGAAGGTGAAACATACAGGCTTTATCCCACAGGCAGCAGGGAAAACCCATTCCTCATTTTCGGGGATGAAACAAGCGGTATAGAAACATACGGAGGTGGCAGGTTCCTAAGTCCGGGTGCTCCCGATGAGGACGGTTATATCTATATTGATTTTAACAAAGCGTATAATCCGCCATGTGCTTTTTCCGACTATGCAACATGTCCGCTTGCACCCCGTGAAAATATCCTGCCCTTTAGTGTAACTGCAGGAGAAAAAAGGGTCACTTTTGATTAATATAATTCTGTGAATTTATTTCATTATCTGTTGCATCATCAAAAAAATGCAGCATTGTTGACCGTGTGATTGATTTAAATCAACTTTCGGCCGGTGCGGATGCTCCTTCATATATGTTGCCAAGAACGGCTATGGCATCGCTGACCGACCTGATATTATCCACGGTTAGCGACAGCCTGTTTTTCGTTTCTTTTATACTGAAGGAGTCACGCTTACTGTGGATATGCATTATTACTCCCTGGAATAGTGAAGTCCTGTAGTAGGGGGACATCCTGTTTGATATGAAGTGGGCTATCATACGGTCGTTTTTAAGGATGATCTTTTCAAATCCCAGTGAAACAGCCAACCATCGCAGCCTGACCACGTTGAGCAGTTCTGCCGACTCTGTCGGGAGGTCGCCGAAACGGTCAACCAGCGCCTCTTCGAATTTTTTCAGTTCCTCTTCACTGGAGGTGTTGTCAAGAGTTCTGTAAAGGGTTATCTTTTCTGTTACATTAGGTATATAGCTGTCAGGGAACAGCAGTTCCAGATCTGTGTCTATCTGGCAATCAGTTAAATACTGTTCCTTTTTTTCATCTTTTTTGCCCTCTTTGCTGCTGAACAGTCCTGAAAACTCACCTGTCCTGAGTTCATCCAGTGCTTCGTTTATAATTTTCTGGTAGGTTTCAAATCCCATATCGGTTATAAAACCGCTCTGTTCCCTTCCTAGAAGGTTCCCCGCTCCTCTTATATCCAGGTCCTGCATGGCAATATTGAATCCGCTTCCAAGCTCCGAGAAATCTTCAATTGCTTTCAGGCGGCTGCGGGCTTCCTTTGTAAGTGTGTTAAGAGGTGGTGCAAGCATGTAACAGAACGCCTTTATGTTTGATCTGCCAACGCGTCCGCGAAGCTGGTGCAGGTCACTCAGTCCGAAATGATGGGCATTGTTCACAATAATGGTATTTGCATTGGGGATATCGAGCCCCGATTCAATAATATTTGTTGAAACAAGCACATCATAATCGCCTTCAATAAATCCCATCATTATCCTTTCCAGGGTATTTCCCTGCATCTGGCCGTGTGCCGTGGCAGTTTTAACTCCCGGACAAAGCTTTTGAAGCAAATTCTCAATGAATTCAATATTTTTTACACGGTTGTGGATAAAGAAAACCTGTCCGCCCCTTTGTACCTCCCGGGTTATTGCTTCGCTGATTATTTCGTGGTTGAATGTATGAAGCTCTGTTTGAATGGGATGCCTGTTTGGAGGCGGGGTATTGATTATTGAAAGGTCGCGCGCACCCATCAGTGAGAACTGTAAAGTCCGGGGAATAGGTGTTGCAGTGAGTGTAAGGGTGTCGACATTCAGCTTCATCTGCTTTATCTTCTCCTTTACACTAACACCAAATTTTTGTTCCTCATCTACGATAAGCAGTCCCAGATCCTTAAACCCAACATCATTTCTTATTAACCGGTGAGTGCCTATAAGTATGTCAATTTCCCCCTTCCCGGCCATACGGATGATTTGCCTCTGGCTTGCCGGAGGTTTCATGCGACTAACATATTCGATTTTACAGGGGAACCCCTTTAGCCTTTCGCAGAAAGTGTTGTAATGCTGCATTGCAAGTATGGTGGTTGGGACAAGTACCACAACCTGCTTGCTGTCAGCTACAGCCTTGAAGGAAGCCCTTATTGCCACTTCGGTTTTGCCAAACCCTACATCTCCGCAAACCAGCATGTCCATTGGCGAGTCAGATTCCATTTGCTTTTTTACCGCTGCAGCTGCCTTAACCTGGTCGGGGGTATCTTCATAAATAAATGATGCTTCCAGCTCTTTCTGAAGGTATGAATCGGGAGAAAAGGCAAAGCCTTTCTCTTTTTTTCTTTTTGCATAGAGTACAATAAGCTCCCTTGCAATATCCTTTACCTTGTTCCGTGCTTTCTCCTTGAGTCTCTGCCATGCCCCTGAACCCAGTTTGTAAATCTTCGGGGGCACCCCGTCCCTGCCTTTGTATTTGGAAATGCGGTGGAGTGAATGAATGCTGACGAACAGCTGGTCGTTGTCCTTGTAGATCAATCTGACCGATTCCTGTTCCCTTCCGTTGATGGTTATTTTTTCTATTCCTCCGAATATTCCTATTCCGTGATCAGTATGCACAACATAATCTCCCGGATGCAGTCCGCTCAAATCTTTTAGTGTAAGGGACTCCCTTTTTGTGAAATTGTTGCGCAACCTGTACCTGTGATAACGTTCAAAGATCTGGTGATCTGTAAAGCAGCATATTTTAAGGTCATGGTCGGTAAAGCCCGCGTGCATATTGGCATGAACCGGGGTAAAGCTGATATCACCGTATATTTCAGAAAAGATATCTGCCAGTCGCTCAAACTGCTTTTCGCTCTCTGAAAAAATATAATTTGTATACCCTTTTTCACTGTTCTCAGCAAGGGTTGTTGCAAGCAATTCGAAATTCTTGTTGAAGGCGGGCTGGGGTGAGGCATTGAACTGAAGTGTCAGTCCGGTATCGAAAATATGCCGGTGCCCGAATTCAACCGTCCTGAACTTTTTCAGTCCTTCAATAAATTCATTTCCGCTTAAAAGGGCCTCTTTCCTGTTTATTACCGTGGTTTCCTCCTTTTTTTCTCCGGTTATGGTTTCCGGCTCTGTTTTGTCAAATATTTCAGATATCCTTTCACGGCAAAAACTTATATCATAAATCCATACAACAGTTTCTTCATCTATAAAATTAAAAAAGGACTCCCTTTTTTTCCCTGGAAGTGCATTCTCACCTCGAATATCCTGCAGGTCAGGAATAATTGAAACACTTTCAGTTTCGCTTTTTGACAGTTGTGATTCGAGATCAAATAACCTTATCGTTTCAACCTCGTCACCGAAAAAATCAATCCTGCTGGGATATTCAGCCGAAAAAGGGAAAATATCAACAATACTTCCCCGTACGGAGTATTCACCAGGACTGTAAACAAAGTCTGCTTTCCTGAAACCGTATTCGTAAAGTACTTCTTCAATAAACTCTATACTTATCCGCTCCCCCTTTTTTATCTCAAAAGTATTTTCTTCAAGTCCCTTCCGGGTAACCACTTTTTCGGCCAGGGCTTCGGGGTATGTGACAATGACAAGGTTTTTGACCTCTGAAGACAGGTTCCTGAGAAGTGTTGTGCGCATAATCATACTGTCGGGGTCGGGTTGACCGGACCGGACCGAACTTTTGTATGCGGAAGGGAAGAATTGAGGTGATGGGCTTTTACAGAATGTTTCCAGGTCGTTCATGAAATAGGCTGCCTCCTCCTTGTCGTTAAGTATAAAAAGGTGACTTCCCCGGGCTTTTGAGATCACTGATGAGGAGAATATCGGTATTGAAGAACCTGCAAGTCCTTTCAGTCCGGCAAAAAATTGATCTCCATCCCTGATCCTGGAAATCAGTCTAACGGTGTTTTCCAGTTCGTTGTAAAATCTTATTTCATTATCTGTAATTTCCAAAATCTGCAATAACTTTTGGGTAAACCGAAAAGAGGAAAAGAAAGCCAATGCCTGTACAAACGCATACAATCAAAATTTTGTTATGCAGTACAGGGATTTTAAGGAAGGATTATATGGCCTGCATTCTATTTTTTTCTTCTTTCAGGAACTCTTCAACTTTTTCAACCATTTTTTTGCTGCCTGTGTAAAATGGTATTCTCTGGTGAAGGTCGCCAGGCAACAGGTCAAGCACCCTTTCTTCTCCTGTTGTTGCTTTTCCTCCTGCCTGCTCCGCGATAAATGCAATGGGGTTGCATTCATAAATCAACCTGAGCTTCCCTTTGGGCGATTTTTTTGTCTGGGGATAAATAAATATCCCCCCTTTAAGCAGATTTCTGTGAAAATCGGCTACAAGCGAGCCAATATAACGGGAAGTATATGGCCGTTTGCTGCCAGAATCAATTTCCTGGCAATATTTAATATACTTTTTTACACCCTGCGGGAAATGAACGTAGTTACCTTCATTGATACTGTAAATCTTCCCTGTTTCAGGTGTTTTAATATTCTGATTTGACAGGCAGAATTCACCTATTGAGGGATCCAGGGTGAACCCTGCAACACCGTTTCCGGTAGTGTAAACAAGCATTGTTGACGACCCGTAAATAATATAACCTGCAGCAACCTGCTTATTGCCCTCCTGAAGGAAATCCCTCTCCTCTGCCTTGCTTCCCCTACTGCTGAGCCGCCGGTAGATAGAGAAAATTGTTCCAATCGAAACATTTACGTCAATGTTAGAGGAGCCGTCAAGAGGGTCCATTGACATAATATAGTTTGCATCACGTGATAATCCGTCATCAAAAGTTATTATCTCCTGGTTTTCTTCAGATGCAATTCCGCAACACTCACCACTTGCCCGCATACTTGAAATAAAGGTTTCATTTGCAAACACATCCAGCTTCATTACATCTTCGCCCTGCACGTTCACACCGCCCATATTGCCGAGAATATCTACCAGTCCGGCTTTGTTCACTTTTTTGGTCACAATCTTTGCTGCCACACCAATATTATAGAGCAGCCTTGTCAGTTCCCCCTTGGCATAAGGGAATTCAGCCTGTTTCTTTATAATGTATTCGTTGAGGGTAGTTATCTTGTAGGTTCTCATAGGTGGAAATATAATTAGATATAATAGTATTCAAACATTTGACTGGTTTAAATCAACATTTAAAAACTAAAAAGTCTTTACCTGGCCATTATTTTGCACCGGGGTTGTTGCTTTCTCTTAGTTGCACTAAATGAGGGCTTTGTGCGCCTTCAAATCACATCTTATGTTAAAGAATAAAATTAAGCAATAATTTTGAATGTTCCAATTGTTCCACGAAATGTAAAATGCTGCAGGAATAATTTGTCGACAACTAATAACTTTTCAAAACTCAATAATTTTTTTGCATCGAGCCTGCTATGCAGCAATTCCGGGTGATCCTGAAGACTCACAAATGTAAATGTGGGTAGTGCCGGGATAAGCCTGTGAGGTGGTGATTGAGGTGAACTAAATATAAACTTACGGCGCTTTTCCGGGTCTGTGGGGGAGCTGGGAGGTAACGAAACGATCTGCCCGGAGAGCTGACTGGTTGTCAAAACAACGTCGTGGCAGAGGAGACCGGACCAGCATCAGTGTTATTTGTATATTAAAACTTATCAGGATGATTAATAAGCCGTGTAAGATGTTAAATTTGCAACCTGAAATCAATAAGTGCCCTGAAAATGATAATCTATAAATTTGGCGGCGCATCCGTCAGGTCTGCCGAAGCGATCAGAAATGCAGCCCGTATAGTATCATCCTGCAAGGAAGATTTGATCGTTGTAGTTTCAGCCTTCGGCAAAACCACAAATGCACTTGAAGATATACTGAATGCATGGTATGCAGACGATGACAGGCGATTCAATATGCTCAGTGAATGCAGGCTTTATCATACCGGTATTTTGCAGGAGTTATTTAAAAACCCCGAAGAACCGCTATTTGGCGTGGTATCCGGAATATTCGGCAATCTGTTGAATAAACTTGAAACCAAACCCTCAGGCAATTACGATTATGATTACGATCAGCTGGTATCAACCGGTGAGCTCCTTTCTACAAAGATTGTAAGCTCCTGTTTCAACAGTTTGAACATTCACAACCTTTGGGTAGATTCTGTGAAATGGCTTATAACCGATGAAACCTACCGCGAAGCATCAGTCAACTGGGAGCAGTCCCTCAAAGAGGCAGGGATGAATTTTAAAAACGGCAAATTCAGGGTACATGTAACGCAGGGCTTTACCGGCGGATCAGCCGGCGGCAAACGTACCACTCTGGGCCGGGAGGGATCCGATTATAGTGCAGCTATCCTGGCACACCTTCTGGATGCTTCACAAGTCGTTGTATGGAAAGATGTTCCGGGTATACTTACGGCCGACCCCAAACTCTTTTCCGGATATGAAATGTTGCCGGAACTCTCATATAAAGATGCAATTGAGCTCTCCTTTTTCGGTGCGAAGGTGATACATCCCAAAACGATAAAACCCCTCCAGAACAAAAACATTCCATTGTATGTCAAATCATTCTCCAATCCGGGTGGTCCCGGTACTCTGATTCATGAAACTTCGGATCCCGGACTTACAAAGCCTGTTTATATAATAAAGAAAAATCAGTTGCTTATTTCGCTGATGCCTAAAGATTTTTCCTTTGTAGTGGAGGGTACTTTGAGCGGGATTTTTGCATCTTTTTTCAGACACCGCATTAAGGTGAACCTTATCCAGAATTCTGCGATCAATTTTTCACTTTGCATTGACAATCCGGGTAAAATGATATTTGAACTGATGGATCAGCTCAAGCCCGGTTTCAGGATCCTTTATAATGAAAGTCTTGACCTGGTTACCATAAGGCATTATAATGATGATGCGGTGGAGAAAATGACACGGGACAGAGAGGTGCTGCTGGAGCAGCGTACACGCAATACTATCAGGTTTGTCCTCAGATAAAAAGCTGTTTTATATAGCTTTGCCGAAGCATGCGGTTATTTTGTCGGCGAGGATCTCTGCCAGTTTTAAATTTGATTCGTGCGTCCAGCCTGCAATATGGGGGGTCATCACTACACGCGGATGTTCTGAAAGAAACCTGAAATCGTCAGGCAGTTTTTTCCTGTGCAATTCCTCGAAACTTGATTTTTCGTACTCCAGAACATCCAGTCCTGCTCCCATAACCTTTCCGGATTTGAGTGACTCAACAAGGGCGGGTGTACTTACCACTTTCCCCCTTGATGTGTTAATAAGAAAAATATTTTTCGCAAAGCGTTCAAGATAAGATTTGTCCACCATGCCGCTGGTTTCGTTGGTCAGGGGTACATGAAGGCTCAGTATATGCGCCTGTTCAAAGATGTCTTCAAGGGTGCTTTCGGTAACAAACTCATCAGAATAATTGAACTTATACTTGTCATAAGCCAGTACTGTTGCATTGAAACCTTTCAGGCACCGGGCAAAAGCCGAACCGGTATTGCCGTAACCTATAATTCCGACTGTTTTACCCATTATTTCGGTCCCCCTGTTCACTTCCCTGAACCATTTTCCTTCACTCACTTCGGTATTGGCTTTGCAAATGTAGTTCATCACTGCAAGAAGCAGTCCCAAAGCATGCTCCCCCACGGCATCCCGGTTCCCTTCGGGTGACTTGAAGCAGGCGATATTTCT
>PUMT01000182.1 GCA_003551495.1 Bacteroidota bacterium | reverse complement strand
TTTCTTACAGGCCTCGACATGGGTGAACATCTCAGCCTGGGTATGCTTTTTAATTTTTCTCATGCAACAAATCTATGCACTCATTATCAGTATTGAAAGACGAGGTTGGTAGAATGGATACAATTAGAAAATAATTCCAACTTACATTACATGAAATATCCAGTGCTTGGTGTGAGAGTATTAATTAAATCTGACATCCCTATTATACGTCAAATGGCAGATTTACGATTCGGGCATTGGTGTAACTTGCCGGAGCACTCTGTTTGCAAAGATTTTTCCGTAATCGTTACCATATGTGAATCGGATATTTCCACATCAATTAAAAAGAAAGAAACCATTAAATATAATGTAGAACCTGATTTTTTTTCAGGAGAAGCTGCTGGAGTTATTTTTGAGGCTGATCGCAAAGCAGGTCAGGCAAAAGCTTATGTAAATCCAATTACTGCTAATCTTTCCGATTTCTTTAAAAAAAATATCATGGAGAGCATGGTTTTATTTCTGGCAACAGGAACCGACAGAGAGCCTCTTCATGCATCTGCAGTAATCAGGAATAAAACAGCATTGCTAATATGCGGCAACAGTGGAAGCGGCAAAACAACACTGGCTTACAGTTTATATAAACGGGGTGCTTATGTTTTAGCAGAATCAGCAATTTATATTTCACGCAAAAAAGGGTGGCAACTATGGGGGGATCCTCTTGAATTCAATTTCAAGCGTGATGCCATTGAACAATTCCCTGAATTGTTAAATATTCCGGAAGTTCATTTGCCAGATGGCAGAATTAAGATACCACTCAAACTGCCTTTGGATGGTGAATCAGACCGACGGAAGCGAGTGTTTAGCGGAAATATTATAATCGTTTTTCCTGAGAGAATGGGCCAATCTCACAGTCGTATTTTTGAAATATCTCATGCAGAGATGCTTAAAAGAGCAACCTCAAACCGTGAATCAGGATTTGATTTATCCGGCACGTTCGAAAATACCATGTCTGAATTACCTGTCAGTAGTAGTTATATTTTAGAAACCGGAACTGATATCATGCAAACTACAACTATTCTTGAATCGTTATTTCACTGATTATATGAATAATAAAAGTTACAGAATTCTTTTAACACATGCTAACATCCTGCATAAAGACCCAAAACAAAAACGCAAGATGAAACCATATCCTCCTCTGGCTACCATCCAGGTTGCCGCTTTACTTCGCTCTAAAGGATTTGATGTTAATCTGTATGATACCACCTTCGATAAAAACCTCGACGAGTTTAATAAAAGATTGGAAAATTATAAACCTAACGCATTGATCGTGCTTGATGACTATTTCAATTATAACATCAAAATGTGTTTAAGTCAAATGCGACAGGTAGCCCTGGGTATGTGCATTAAAGCTAAGGATGCGGGGATCACAACTATTGTTGCAAGTCCGGATACAACAGCCAATCCTCTACCGTACATCGAAAATGGTGCCGACTATGCTGTTTTGGGAGAACCCGACATAACTGTGTTAGAGACATGCCAAATGCTGGTGACCGGTAAAGACCCACTAAGAAAAAAGGTGAAGGGTCTTGCGGGTATATTACCGGATAATAAAGTCCTCTTTACAGAATCCCGCCCTGTTTTCCTGAGTATTGAATCATTACCTATGCCTGCCTGGGACATGGTCAATGTAGAGTCATACAGGAGAGTCTGGCTCGACAAACATGGTTTTTTCAGTTTAAACATTATGGCTTCCAAGGGCTGCCCTTATTCCTGCACATGGTGTGCCAAACCAATTTGGGGAAGCAATTATATTCTAAGACCAGAAAATCATGTAGTTTCAGAAGTCAAATGGTTGATAGATCATTTCAAACCGGATCATTTATGGTTTGTTGACGATCTTTTCGGATATAATCAGCAATGGATTACAAATTTTGCCACCCTGATAGAAAAGCACAATATCAAAGTCAGGTATACAATTCAGACACGTCCGGACCTTTTAAATTCAGCCCATATTTCTAATCTTAAGCGAAGTGGATGCAGTGAGGTTTGGATGGGTGCAGAAAGTGGATCTCAAAGAATTTTGGACGGTATGAACAAAATGATTACTGTTGATTCTATTAAGTCTGCAGTATTCGAGCTTAAAAAGGCAGGAATTCGTGCATCGCTTTTTATTCAATTTGGTTATTTGGGTGAAACCATGGTTGACATAGAAGCCACAGTTGATTTAATAAGAGATGTTTTCCCCGATGATATAGGCATCAGCGTAACCTATCCTATTGCGGATACTGATTTGTACCAGTCTGTTTACAGGGAATTGGAGAAAAAGAAAAATTGGAAAAATTCTGATGATATATCTATGCTGTTTAAAGGAACCTATAAAACGCCTTTCTACAAAAAGCTTCACCAGATTCTTCATGCCGAGCTGGATTTAATGCACTTGCTTGATCAAAAAAAAGATCTAAATCCATCAGTAAAGGATGACATGTTAAGTAAGTTAAATCAGGATTGGAGATTATTACGGCAGATGGAAAAAACACATCGTAATCATGGCTGATATAGTATTGACACATGGGTTTTTTCTTGATGAGGACAAAATTGAACAACAGATAATGTGTCCCTATCCTCCGTTGGGAATATTATACATATCTAACTTCCTTCGCAAGTACGGATGGAACCCCTTTATTCTGGATACAACTTTCATTACCAGGACTGAATTTGAATCTGCTTTGAAATCTGCTGAATGCCGTATTCTTGGAATTTACACAACACACGTTACCAGAAGCAGTGTAATAAGACAGATAAGATTTGCAAGGTCACTGAACTACACAATAATTCTTGGCGGCCCAGACAGTGCCAATTACCAAAATGAATATCTTGAGCATGGTGCCGACATTATAATTATAGGTGAAGGTGAAGCAGCCCTTAAAGAGTTGTTGGAGAGGCTTAATAAAAAAATATCTCATATTAATTTTGAAGATATAAAGGGTCTGGCATATCACAACATAGAGGGAAAAATTGTTAAAACTCGCATGAGAACATATTTGGATATAGATTCAATTCCATGGCCAGACAGGGAAAGTATTGATACAAAAAGATATCTTGATGCCTGGGAAAAACACCATGGATACTCAAGTATAAATGTTATTACTTCACGCGGATGCAGGTTTGGCTGTCGCTGGTGTTCTCACGCTGTATTCGGAAATAATTTCAGACGCAGGGATCCGGCGGATTGTGCTAAAGAGATTAAATGGATTTCAGAAAAATACAATCCGGATCAGCTATATTTTGCAGATGATGTCTTTACAATGGATAGTGATTGGATCTTCCGGTTTTCAAACGAGCTTAAACTCCGAAATATCAGAATCCCTTTTGAAGCCATAAGCCGTGCCGACATGATGCAAAACGTTGAACTTGTCAAAGAACTTGCTTTAATGGGATGCCGCCGTATATGGATTGGTTCTGAGAGTGGTAGTAATAGGATACTTAAAAAAATGAGACGCGGTGTAACTTCAGAGCAGATTAAAACAGCCATAGAACTAAGCCGGCAGAATAAGATTCAAACCGGCATGTTTATCATGTGGGGCTATGAGGACGAAACTCCGGAAGATATAGAAATTACTATTAATCATGTCATAAAATCCCAACCCGATATTTTTTTCACCACCACTGTTCACCCGATAAAGAATACTCCTTATTATAACGATGTACGCCATAAAATTATACCCCCTGCTAACTGGGCATGCTCTAATGACAAAAGTATAAGAGTAAAGGATCAAAAACCTCCAGCGTATTATGAAGCGGCAAACAATTGGCTTCGCAATGCTGTTAAAGCGAATCAGTCTGTTGATGAGTCTCCTGAAGAATCTGCATCCTTTTCCCGCGAAGCAGAAGAAGCCCGCAAACAGCTTATGGGTATATGGGATGAACTTACAACAAGATGATATGAAAACACCATTCGATAAAATGGCCCCCGATTATGATCTTGAATTTACCAATTCATTATTAGGTCGTATATATCGGAATATTGTCTGGGAAAGAATGGATGGCTTATTTACAGGTAAGAGAAATATCCTTGAATTGGGATGTGGGACCGGTGAAGATTCATTGTATCTGGCCAGGCAGGGACACAGGGTAACAGCCATAGATGCAAGTGAAGAGATGATTGAACAGGCTCGGATTAAAATTGAACAGGCTGGATTAAAGCATCGGGTGGAACTTAGGGTTATGGATATCGAAAAAATGAATTTGTCAGATTTAAGTGCAGAGTTCAACAGAGTTAATAAAAACTCAATATTTGATGGAGTAACGGCTAATTTCGGAGTCCTTAACTGTGTGGATGATATTACTGCTATTGCAGCCTTTCTGCATAAATGCCTGGCAGCAGGATCTCCGGCGCTGTTTTCAATAATGGGACCTGCTGTTCCCTGGGAATGGCTCTGGTATCTTTTAAAGGGACAACCGGCAAAAGGCTTTAGACGATTGCGAAAAAATGGTGTTTATTGGAGAGGTATTACTGTTAGATACCCTGGAATAAGAAAAACCAGGCGATCAATGGCTCCTTTTTTTCGTACGTTAAGAATAAGTGCTTTGGGTTGCTTCCTGCCTCCATCTTATGCCAAAAACTGGGCGAAGAAGCACCCCGCTATGATTAATGTTCTGCACCGTATGGAGCAGCGCTGTTCATCCTTTTATCTGGCCGCACAACTGGCTGATCACTTTATTTTGGAAATGGAACATGTATCCTGAATTATACATCTAAACCAAATTATGTTTTATGGTTATAAAAGGAAATAAGTCATCACTTGATAGTTTACCCATATTAATCTTATACCCAATTAATAGTTGCAACTGCCGTTGCAGGATGTGTGGTGCCTGGGAACAGGGTACTACAACCTCAATGCATCTGAAAGATGTAATTTCCATTGCAAATGAGGCAAAAAAACTCAAGCTTCAACAGGTTGTTTTCAGCGGGGGTGAACCATTGCTTCATCCGGATATTGACCTAATGTGCCAGGTGTTTCATCAAATTGGGGTAAAAGTGACCCTCCTCACAAATGGTTTGTTGCTTCCAAAATTTGCTGAAAGGTTAGTCACTGCCTGCCATGAAATTATTGTTAGCCTTGATGGTCCAAGGGAAATACATAATACCATACGTAATGTGCCCAATGTCTACGAAAGACTTGAAAAAGGAATATTGTCGCTCAGGCAGCAATCTGATGATTGCACTATTTTTGGCAGGTGTACAGTACAGCAATGTAATATTAGTTACCTGAGAGCTACTGTTGATGCTGCCCATAATCTAAGCCTGGATAAAATAAGCTTTTTAGCAGTAACAGACGAACCAGAAACATTTTATCATAATAGCATGAAGGCAGAACCGGAAAAACTATTACCAGAATTCAATGATCTACCTCAGTTGGAAAAAGAGCTCGATCTTTTAAGTCTTCAATACTCAGATGAGTTCGAGCTTGGGTTTATTATGGAATCACCCCAAAAACTGAATCGCCGGTTACTCCAATATTTCTCAGCTATGCATGGTATAAACGATTTTCCTACGGTGAAATGTAATGCGCCATTTGTTTCAGCAGTGGTGGAGTCAAACGGTGATTTACGTCCTTGCTTTTTTCATCGCCCTTTGGGAAATATTTTTCGTGATGGAGGGCTCACCACAGTTCTAAACTCAAAGTCAGCAATAAAATGGAGATCATTATTTAATGTTAAAGAGCATCGTAAGTGCAGCAGGTGTGTATGTTCACTGAATCTTCTCACAAACAATCCAGTTTCTCCAAAAAATGAAAATTCTCATTAACAATATTAGAGAGATTTTTAATGATAAAGCTGTCAGCTACGGAGTTTCTAACAATATTTTTAGTGCTGCTTCGTCATTACTTACCTTGCCTCTGATTATAATATTTTTAACCCCTCAACTACAAGGATATTTTTATATTTTCAAAAGCTTGCTGGCTATACAGAGCCTGTTTTTGCTTGGAATTGGTTTAGTTATTCAGAATTTTGTAAGCCATGAATGGGCAAAAATTAATTCTCCTGACAGCGACAATGATTATCATATCTCCCGAATAGCCGGTATTCGTCGTTTTGCATTGAACTGGTATATATTTATTGCTTTAATTACGCTATTTGTATTAGGCGTAGGCGGGACTCTTTTCATCTATTATTCGGAATCAGAATATTATATCCGGTTAATTACATGGCTGCCTGCATGGATAGTACTGTGTATTGTTACAGCATTTAATACCGTACTTGCATTACCTTTTGTTTTTCTAAAGGGAACAAACCAGGTTTTCTCTGTTAAACAAATTGAACTATTCAAGAAGATAATTTCAAGATTGGCACAGTGGATTGTACTAGCCCTGGGGGGCAGTCTTTGGCTTCTTCCGGTTGGTGCTTTCATGGGTTTTATTACCACACTTTCTCTCCTTTTAAAAAAACACAAATCTTTTTTTAAGGAATTATTTAGTTATAAAAGTAAAGGCAAAATTATTTGGGAAAAGGAAATATGGCCACTGCAATGGCGTTTCGCTACCAGCTGGATTGCAGGTTATGCAAAGCATTCTATTAGTATTCCAATTCTTTTTGCTGCTCACGGACCTGTTATTGCCGGTCAATTGGGGATGACATGGACTATGTTCATAACTTTACAGTCTATTGCAGGGGTAATAGTAGTAACTCAAATGCCTTCATGGGCAATAGCCGGAGCCAATAATGAACTATCATTATTGAAGGGTATGTTTAAAAAATCACTATTTCAATCTCTTCTTATTTTCTGTACAGGTGCATTAATAATATCTCTATTAGTTGCTGCCTTCTCTGCAGGTGATAATATTATCGCAAACCGAATTTTATCATTGCTTCCAACAATTGTATTAGCCATTGGGTTTCTCTTTGAAAATATTAAGCACACGATGGTTAACTTAATATGGTCACAGAAAAAGGAACCTTTCTGGAAACTTAATATTGCTGAAGGGTTTTTAGCTTTTGTGGTTTTTCCATATATGGGCGTAAAATTTGGGATTATGGGCCTGTTAGTGAGTTTTTTAGCTTTTAGTATCATATCGACATTAATTGTTTATATAATATTTAGATCATTTTTTAATATTACACTAAAGTCTTATTAATTAGGGATTTGCAAAACAACCATCTGTTTATTTGCTTATAAGATCTCTTCAGGTAATATATAAGAAGGTAATACAGTATTTTGATTCGAAATATTAATAAAAACACAATGGGCATATCTAGAAGGTCTGAAAATCAGGGTTATCAAAGCTAACCAAATCCGAACAATCAGCATTTGAAAGCAGAACTAACTTATAGTTAGTAGCATAAAATTCAGATTCTTATTTATTTAGCAGAACATTATTCAAACTTTTTTGGCCCTGGCTATGCCAAGTTAGGAAAATTGAGATATTAATAGGTTTTCCATATATGTAGAAATGATTTTTTATAACCGTAAGTGATGGTGGTGAAATTATGATTTTTTATTTGTGTAATTTGTTGAATCAGGAAATGAGACAAAGAATTACGTTGGGTAACAAAGTGTATATTCCAGTCGGGTTTTTGTAATGAATTCAGTAACTTGCTCAAAGAGGGAATAGGGTAGAGGGTCAAGCTGAAGCAGAAATAATTCCCGCCCGTAACATACACTCGACCGTTGTTGCACGTAAGCCGAAAACTAAAGAGTATTAGCATGATTACGAATTATAAACAATAAGAAACGAAAATGCCGATGCACAAATGCAGGAGTTTGACAACCCATCCCTACAACCATCCCAACTGCCAAACACTTTCATTTTTTAACTACTGCACCTGTTTTGTTGATAAGAAAATGGTATATTGAGAGACGAAATGATATACCTACCAATAGATAAATGGAAGAATTAATAGGCAAATGAATAACGCAGAAATTATATTATATACAACACCCCAGGGAGATGTTAAACTCGAAGTAATTGTTCAGGACGAGACGGTTTGGTTAACTCAAAAGGCGATGGGCGAATTGTTTGGTGTTGCAAAATCCACTATAAGCGAGCACCTGACAAATATTTATCAAAGTGGTGAACTTGAAAAAGAAGCAACTGTTCGGAAAATCCGAACAGTTCAAAATGAAGCTGGTCGGGAAGTTGTCCGTAATCTTGATTTTTATAACCTTGATGCGATCATTTCTGTCGGTTACAGGGTTAATTCTCAACAAGCCACACAATTTCGAATTTGGGCAACCAAAACCTTAAAAGAGTTTATAATAAAAGGTTTTGTTCTTGATGATGACCGCTTGAAACAAGGTAAAAAGCTTTTCGGTAAGGATTATTTTGATGAATTACTCGAACGGATTCGCGAAATCCGTGCAAGCGAGCGCAGATTTTATCAAAAGATTACCGACATTTATTCAGAATGCAGTATTGATTACGATCCAAAAGCTGAAATAACTGAGACTTTTTATAAGACAGTCCAAAATAAACTGCATTGGGCTATTACAGGACAAACAGCGGCCGAAATAATTACATCAAGGGCAAAATCAGAATTGCCAAATATGGATTGACAACATGGAAAAATTCTCCAAAAGGTAAAATTTTGAAATCTGATATTTCGATTGCAAAAAACTATTTGAATAAAAAGGAAATAGATGAACTCAACCGGATTGTAACAATGTATTTAGATTATGCTGAAAACCAAGCAGCACGACAAATTCCAATGAAGATGAAGGATTGGGTAGATAAATTGGATGCATTTCTACAATTTAATGATTATTCAGTACTTAAAAATGCAGGTTCAGTATCGGCGGAAATTGCAAAGAAACTGGCAACTGATCAGTTTGAGAAATTCAGGATTAGACAAGACTCTGAATATGAATCAGATTTTGATAAAGAGATAAAACGGTTAAAGGGAGAGGAATAATAAATACATCGCACACCATCCCTTCGCTGTCAGGCATATTGGAAAAGCGCACAAGGTCACGCTACAACCAAATTTTTACCAAAAAGCCTTACAGCCCGTCCCGCTTCAAATGCGGAATAAGAGCCAGTGTGTTATAAATGAGATAAGCAGACTTGAAATCAATTACGGCCAGCGTACAACACACGGTATATTTCATTCGGGTTTTGGCGCTCGTTGCAGCTCCAGGAATTTTGAGTATATTTATTTTGGTAAACCGAATTTGGTGCCTTGAATTCCCGAACAAAAACATACCGTGGGAACGTTGCCTTGCATTTGAACTCACTCAAAATTTGAAAAGTGAATAATAGAATTGAAATACCATTAAGCAAAAAGAAAATAGTCTTGCTTCAAATAGGAGCTATTGCATTTGTGGTCGGCGGGATTTGGATCGCGACTAATCCAGAAAGTTTCATGCCTAACATTTTCAAGATAACAGACCCAGAAATTATCAGAATTGGAGGAATTATCGGAATCCTGTTTTTTGGGGCAGCAGGAACTTATGGAATTAAAAAACTGTTTGACAAAAAAGTCGGACTTATTATCGACTCAAACGGAATAACAGACAACTCAAATGCATCAAGTATTGGACTAATCGAGTGGAACGACATTTCTGAAATTAGAACAAAGCAAGTAATGTCGACAAAAATCTTGCTGATTGGCGTCGTGAACCCTGAAAAATATATCGGACAAGCTAAAAACAGGTTACAAGCCAAACTAATGGAAGCGAATATGTATATTTACAAAACACCACTTTCAATTACATCAAACACGCTGAAATATGATTTTGGAGAACTTGAAAAACTAATACAAACTGAATTTAATCGGATCAAAAACGCAAGGTAACAGCGTGTATAAGAAATAGCGGGTTTAGTTGTAAATCAAAGGTCTGTGCTTTTAATAAAAGTGAGTACCAATCTGAAAGTGAAGTGGTTTTTAATCCGCTACTACTCATACCCGCAAAACGTTATGGGCAAGTTTAAACCAAAATAACAACTGATTGTTAATTACTAACCAACAAATAGGTTATAATTTAGAATTATGGCAAACTATTTAATTATAGGCGGTTCCTCTGGAATAGGGAAAAAGCTATCAGAAAAATTGGCTGAAGCAGGACATCGGGTTTATGCGACTTTTTACAAAAATAAAATAGAGCCCGTTAGCAGTAGAATTCAACTATTCCCGCTGAATGTTCTGGACGAAAAAATATCACTTGATTTTTTACCGGAAACCTTATCCGGAGTAATATACTGTCCAGGTACAATCAACCTTCGTCCATTTGAAAGAATCAAACCGGAGGACTTTACAACCGATTATTACCTTCAGGTTATTGGAGCAGTCAAAACAATTCAGGCTACTGCAAAAAAGCTAAAATCAAGCGAGAATGCAGCTATTATATTATTCTCAACCGTTGCCGTTCAAACAGGTTTGGCCTTTCATTCAAAGGTATCCGCATCAAAGGGTGCAATCGAGGGACTAACAAAAGCATTGGCTGCTGAATTTGCACCCAAAGTAAGAGTGAATTGCATAGCACCCTCGCTAACTGATACTCCCCTGGCTGCTCCTTTACTGAATAGCGAGCAGAAAAAGCAGGCTAACGCAGAAAGGCATCCTTTGAAAAGAATTGGAACAGCTGAAGATATTGCCAATATGGTTGAGTTCCTGCTCTCACCAAAAGCCAACTGGATAACAGGCCAAATAGTTCATGTAGATGGAGGTTTTTCTGGGTTGAGATCATAAATTCATCTGATTAATAACGTAATAACGAAATACAATAATTGACAGAGTAAAAATATAGATAAGAAAATTGTAAAATGGATAAATCGGTCGGTTATTCCCGGATTTCGAATATCGTTTGGAATTATTTGTATTTGGTTTGGGATATTGAAACCCTTTGACGAATCATCAGCCAAAAGTTTACCAAAAGCAACTGAGGTATGGTAGAATATACCGATAAGAATAATACAGAATCCATTAGTTTGGTTTTTCCACATCAATTATTCTTTATAAACCCATGTCTGGACAAGAAAAGAATAGTATACATAATTGAGGAGTATTTGTTTTTCAGACAATATGATTTCCATAAAGCGAAAATTGCTTTCCACAGATCAAGCATGAAGTTTTACGAAAACTATCTCCAAAAAAAAGGCTTTAGGGTTATATATATTGATGCTGTTAACGAATTAAACGATATAAGAAAATTAATACCTTATTTGGCAAATCAGGGACTTGAGGAAATTTATTTTTGTGATGTGGTTGATGATTGGCTGGAACAGAGGATAAAGAGCACATGCAAAACAAAAAACATAAAAATATTTGAATTTGAATCGCCTCTATTTATAAACACAAGGGAAGAAATAAAAACCCATTTCGACAGCAAAAAGCGAATACATCAAACAGATTTTTATATCCATCAGCGAAAACTCAGAAATATTCTGATTGATAAGAATAAAAAACCAGTTGGGGGCAAGTGGACCTATGACCATGAAAACCGATTAAAGTATCCTTCAGGTAAAACACCCCCCAAAACTATTTCATTTACCTTAAATTCCTTCGATATTGAAGCAAGAGTTTACACTGAAAAAAACTTTTCTTCCCATTACGGGGGCTTTGATATTAAATATCCTACAACATTCCACGAAGCTAACGATTGGTTCGATGATTTTCTTGAGAACCGTTTTCAGGAATTCGGGATATATGAAGATGCTATTTTGGCGAATGAGTCCATATTGAATCATTCTGTTCTCAGCCCTTTGCTTAATGTCGGGTTACTTTTGCCTATGGATGTTATTTATCAAGCAATTGATTTTGCCGGGAAAAATCAAATTCCGCTTAATAGCACTGAAGGTTTTGTCCGGCAGATACTCGGATGGCGGGAATTTATCAGGATGGTTTACGAATTTAAAGGGAAAGAAGAACGAACCAGTAACTTCTGGAAATTTAAACGAAAAATCCCTTCCTCTTTTTGGAATGAAACCACAGGAATAGAGCCGATAGATTTGACTATACAAAAGGTTTTAAAAACTGGCTATTGTCATCATATTGAAAGGTTAATGGTACTGGGAAACTTTATGCTATTGTGTGAGTTTGATCCCGATGATGTTTACCGATGGTTTATGGAACTATTTATCGATGCATACGACTGGGTGATGGTGCCTAACGTATACGGAATGAGCCAGTTTGCCGATGGCGGATTGATGTCTACCAAACCATATATAAGCGGGAGCAACTATCTGATGAAGATGGGGAATTATAAAAAGGGTGAATGGCAAAATGTATGGGATGGTTTATTCTGGCGTTTTATTAATACTCATAGGGATTTCTTCATACAAAACCCCAGGCTTGGAATGATGGTAAATGTTTTTGATAAAATAGATGCCGTAAAACAAAAGACCCACTTAGAAAATGCAAAAAGATTTCTGGTTAGTATAAATAATTCAGAACGTTGATTCTTTAAACAAAACTTAACAAGTAACACTATGGCGTTTTATCAATTAATAAAAACGCAAAAAATACCCGCGACCACAAGCGAGGCATGGGCATTTATTTCGAACCCGGCTAATTTGAAAAAGATAACGCCTGAACAGATGGGCTTTATCATCACCAGTAAAATGATTGAAGAGAGAATTTATCCGGGTATGATAATTACCTATAAAGTAAGTCCATTGCCAGGTATTAAAATGAACTGGGTGACAGAAATTACCCATGTCAGGGATTATGAATATTTTACTAACCGGAGTTTCGGATTACATAGCGCAAAGACTATTGCCTGTTTTAATTCAGAATTGGCATGAGGTTATTTGCTGCGCCAGGGACAATAAAAGGTTTAATATGTTTTAGAATAAATAAAAAAACTGCCCATAACATCGTGTATAAAACATTTGGCAGTCAGTATGTCATTGAGCAGTGCAACTTCTATAAGAAGTAGATGCATCTTGAAAGGAAATTGCTTCGAAATGCCAAACGTTTCATATACGTAGCCGTTGCAAACAATTATATGACAGGGAGCAGAAAAAGTAAAATAGATGACTATCGAAAAAATAAAATTGCTCAGAAAAGAACTCCATAGATATCCTGAACTCTCGGGGCAAGAGACAGAAACAGCCGGACGGATTAAGAAATTCATAGAAAAACATGATAACACCAAAATCATTGAAAATATTGGAGGGAATGGATTAGCAGTTATTTATGAGTTTTCAAATAACGGACCCAATATTGTAATTCGCTGCGAATTGGATGCACTTCCCATTGAAGAAGTAAATGATTTTGAACACCGTTCTCTTAACAGCGGCATATCCCACAAATGTGGCCATGATGGTCATATGGCCATTGTGGCCGGGCTGGTTTTTTGGTTAAAAGAACAGGATTTTAAGAAAGGAAAAATTATATTACTTTTTCAACCTGCTGAAGAAACAGGTACCGGTGCTCCTGATGTTTTAAACGATAACAGGTTTAGTGAATTAAATCCGGATTATATATTTGCATTGCATAATATTTCTTCTCAGCCACTTCATTCAATTATAACCCTTAACGGTAATTTTTCTTCTACTGTGCAGAGTGTTGCCATCCAACTGAAAGGGAAAGAGTCGCATTCTGCTGAACCCGAACATGGAGTGAATCCGGCTTTGTGCATTGCTGAGCTTATACAAAAACTTGATAAGTTAAATAATAATGATCCTGCGAAAGAAGATTTCAGGCTTTGTGTGCCCATTTATTCCAGCATGGGAGTGAAATCTTATGGTATTTCTGCAGGGTTTGGCGAGATACACTATACCTTAAGAACCAAAAGTAAAGAGAAAATGGAACGCCTAATGCAGGACTTAGAAAACATTCTGTTAGAAGTTTGTCCAAAATACAATTTGCCTCACACAGCAAAGTGGTTTGATTATTTTCCAACCGTAGTTAATGACGAAATCTGTAACCAAATTGTAATGGAGACGGCAAAAGCCTGCAATTATGATATAATTAAAAAAACACAACTTTTTAAATTTGGAGAAGATTTTGGCTGGTTTTCTGAAAAATACAAGGCAGCGATGTTTGGCATAGGAGCCGGATTACAATCACCTGCCCTACATCAAGCCAACTATGACTTCCCTGATGAAATCCTGGAAACGGGAATGACCATGTTTAAAGGAATTATTAAAAGAATATTAACACCTAATAAATAGCAGTATGAAAAGCAATAAAACGAACAATAAGAAACAAGGAACAAAAGCGGTATGGGGAGGACAAAGCGAATTGTTTTATCAGGGAGCAACCCAGGTACCAATCGTAAATAGTGTAACATTTGGATATGACAATGTAGATGATTGGTTTGATGTGGCCATTGGAAAAAAAGAAGGACATATCTATAGCAGAAACACCAACCCAACGGTAGCAGTTTTCGAAGAAAAAGTAAGAGTTCTTGAAAATGCCGAAGCAGCTACCAGCTTTTCAACAGGAATGGCCGCTATAAGTAACACCTTGTCCACTTTTTTATCCCAGGGAGATAGGGTTGTTTCCATCAAAGACACCTATGGGGGTACAAGTGTTATATTTTTAGAATTTCTTCCTAAAAATGGAATTGAGGTAAGCCTTTGTGAGACCACAAATCATGAAGAAATTGAAGCAGAAGTAAAAAAAGGCTGTAAGTTGCTTTACCTGGAAACACCTACTAATCCCACCCTAAAAATATTGGATTTGAAAAGGCTTATTAAAGCTGCCCACGACTTAGGAGCCTTGGTGGTAGTGGACAACACCTTCGCTACGCCAATCAATCAACATCCTCTGGAGCTTGGTGCTGATCTGGTTTTACACAGCGCTACCAAATACCTGGGAGGGCATTCTGATGCAATGGGAGGAGTTGTCTGTGGCAGAAAAAAGTTGATCCAACAAATTTTCCATTACCGGGAAATCAACGGAGCCAGTTTGCATGCAAATACTGCCTATATGCTATTGAGGGGCATTCAAACCTTAGAGTTGAGGGTTTTGCGACAAAATGAAAATGCGCTTAAGCTGGCGGAGCATCTGGAAAAACACGAAAAAGTAGAACAGGTTTTTTATCCGGGACTGGAATCGCATCCCGGACACAAAATCGCATCAGGGCAAATGACGGGATTTGGAGGAGTATTGGCATTTTCTCTTAAAGGAGATTTCGACAATGTAAAAGAATTCCTGAATAATTTGGAGCTGGCTCATTTAGCGGCAAGTTTGGGTTCAGTAAGCACATTAATCGGTCCTCCAAAAGTAACAAGTCATGTTGAAGCCACAGTTGAAGAACGGAAACAGTTGGGTATTCCTGAAAACTTAATACGCTGTGCGGTGGGGATAGAAAATATAGAAGATATTATTGCTGATTTTGACCAGGCACTTTTAAAAATCTAATTAACAATTCATTGAACAAATGTTGCCAACAATGACAACCGTTTTATAAGCCCATAATTTAGTTTAGGTAGATTAAATGCGGAACAGGTTTAGAATGGATGAAAATCTAATAAGGAATGCAATTGAAAATATAACTGTTTACCACACACAATATAAAACAGCAGGGGTTCAGGGGTTTGCGTGAGTCTGTTTCTCGCTTCTGCATTCTTACCGGTTGACAAGTACGCAGCCCGAAAACCCAACCGTTTCATATTGTCAAACGTAAGAAACAAGGGCAGCAAAGACCCTTTTCATCAGGCTCAAATAAAACATGCATTTTTTGCAGTTAATAATAAGTTTGCGGAGAATAAGTCGTATATTTAACGCAAATTAAGCGGAGAATAATAATGTATATTTATGAGAATCATGATTGGCCACAATTCAGGTGGAGAGACGCTGACCTTATTCATTTACTTGGTAAAGTAAGAAATCTTCAGGGAAAAATAGTTGGCAGAGTCAATGCTTTGGGTTTTGAACTGATAAATAAAGCAGTTCTGGAAACATTAACACTTGAGGTGACTAAATCATCCGAAATTGAAGGTGAAATTTTGGATTTTAACCAGGTTCGCTCATCTATAGCCCGGCATTTAGGGTTAAAAATTTCCGGATTGATTCCTTCTGACAGAAATGTAGACGGCATAGTTGATCTGATGTTTGATGCAACCACCAATTTTGATAAACCCTTAACAAAAGAAAGGTTATATGGATGGCATAATTCACTTTTCCCATCCGGATATAGTGGATTATATAAAATTCTTGTGGGGAGATGGCGGGATGATTCAACTGGCCCTATGCAGGTTGTTTCCGGTGCTATGGGAAAAGAAAAGGTACATTTTCAAGCACCCAAGGCATCCGATCTTAATATAGAAATGCAGAATTTTCTTGAATGGGTAAATAAAAACGACCAGTTAGATTTGGTAATAAAAGCCGGGATTGCACATCTTTGGTTTATTACCCTACATCCGTTTGATGACGGAAATGGAAGGATTGCCAGAGCGATTACAGATATGATTTTAGCTCAATCTGATGGACAGCCCCAAAGGTTTTATAGTATGTCAAGGCAAATAAGGAATGAGAGAAAAGAATATTTTAATACTTTGGAGCGAACCCAAAAAGGATCATTAGATATAACAAACTGGCTGGATTGGTTTTTAAATTGTTTGTTACGCGCATTGGAATCTTCACAGGATGTATTGCAAACGGTGATTTTTAAACACGATTTTTTGAATCGAAATGCCCTTCTCCTTGAAAATGACAGGCAAAAGAAAGTAATTAATAAACTCCTCGATGGTATAGAAGGTAAGCTAACTACAAGTAAATGGGCAAAGATGAATAAGTGCTCACAGGACACGGCACTTAGGGATATTCAGGATTTAATTGAAAAAGGGATTTTAAAAAAATCTAAGAGTGGGGGTAGGAGCACTAGTTACGAAATTTTAAATTAAACCCGCAGTAATGCCCTGGTTGCTAACAAAGTGTATATTCCAGTCGGGCAGTTAGGAGAAATTCTATAACTTGCTCATTGAGGGAATAGGGTGGAGGGTCAAACAAAAGCAGGAATAATCCCCGCCCGTAACATACACCCGACCGTTAGCGAAAATTGTAAATTAACAAACTGGCAATTATATGAAAAGCAATGTGCCGAGACCGAAAAAAACCAGAGTATGATGGGAAGTATTTCTTATGGGAGAAACGGTTACATGTGAAGGCTTAACACATCAAAAATTCAGTGTGGACGAACGAATCCAAGTAGTTTCTAAATGCTGATGGTGAAATGGTGTGTAGATCAGATTAAGTTGTAAATTTTATAATACCATGTCGATTATTTTAGAACCAATTGGAACAATTTACACACCCTATAAGTCTAAGGAAGGAATGCCAATTCAGTCTAGTGGAGCCATAGGGATAAAGGGACAAATAATATTGAAAGAAGAATTTATTCCAGGATTGATCGACCTTGATGGATTCTCTCATATAATCTTGATTTATCATTTTCATAAATCATCAGGGTTTGAATTATTGACAACACCTTTTCTTGACAGTAAGCAACATGGGATTTTTGCAACAAGAGCTCCAAAGAGACCTAATCTAATTGGATTATCGGTAGTTCGCTTATTGGAAATTGAAAAAAATATCATTTATATTGAGAATGTTGATATGCTTGATGAAACCCCACTTTTGGATATAAAACCCTACATTCCTGATTTTGACATACACAAAACGGAAAGAAATGGTTGGATGGAGGATAAAACCAGGAACTTGAATGAAACCAAATCAGATAGAAGATTTGAATAAACAACTTTCGCTAACACACAATATAAAAACAGCTGGGAATCAGTGGTTTTGCAGACACCTGATTACCAATTAACTTTGAATTCGGTGGACAGCCAAAATGAAGCAGAATAATCCCCGCCCGTAACATACACTCGACCGATGGCTCACAATACGCTTCGCTTGACGGTGGCTTCGTGCTTCGCACTTCCGCCCCCTATTGCGAGCTATCGGGCTCGGGAATAATCGGGCTTGATGAAAAAAGGTGGTTTTGAATTATATTTTATAGCTTCAAGCGGCGTACAGTAGCCATTACGAGTATTGATGCAATAAAGCCCGATTAGGATGCAGCTCAGCCCTTTACTGTGTTGCTCCACAACCCATCGGGCTTCACTGCACCAATCCCGAGCCCGTTGGCAACAAGGCCAAGGGACGTTCTTATCAAAATATT
This sequence comes from Bacteroidota bacterium, assembly GCA_003551495.1. GTDB lineage: Bacteria > Bacteroidota > Bacteroidia > Bacteroidales > PUMT01 > PUMT01. The sequence continues at coordinate 8,826 of PUMT01000182.1, read as the reverse complement.
TCTTATCTTTACTAACAAGTCTTCTTATTTAAAATATTTGCACAAAACTTAAATAGGAGTATATTTGTTTTAAAAATCTCATGCAAAACTTTAAGTCAGGTCGGTATATTAGTCAAAAGCATTATAAGAGCTTCCAGCCAACTGAAATTAACAGGCAACTGTTTATTGATAACATGGAAGTCCTAAGTCTTTTGAGCGAGGCTGACAGGGAGTTAGGGAGGCTAGATATGTATTCTAACTACATACCGAATGTTGATCTTTTTATAAGTATGCATGTTCTGAAAGAGGCCACCCAGAGCAGCAAAATTGAAGGGACTCAAACCAAATTGGATGAAGCATTATTGGATAGAGAAGATCTTCCCCCGGAAAAAAGGGACGATTGGGAAGAGGTTCAGAATTACATTAAAGCTATGGAATGGGCGATTAATGAATTAAAGAGCTTGCCCTTTTCATCCAGATTAATAAAGGGAATACACCGGGTCTTATTACAGGGAGTCCGTGGAGCAAAAAAACAACCTGGCCAATTCAGGAAAAGTCAAAACTGGATAGGCGGAGCAACTATAAATGATGCCGTATTTATTCCACCGGCCCATACATCAGTGCCTGATTTGATGAGTGATATAGAAAAATTTATATATAATGAGAAGATTTTTGTCCCCGAGTTACTAAAGATTGGGTTAATCCATTATCAGTTTGAAACGATACACCCTTTTCTTGATGGCAATGGAAGAGTAGGTCGTTTAATAATTCCCCTGTATTTAGTAAGTAAAGGTATTTTACAAAAGCCCATATTGTATTTATCGGATTTCTTTGAAAGGAATCGAAATCTGTACTATGATAATTTAATGGTTGTAAGAGAAAAGAACAATTTATCGCAGTGGCTAAAGTTTTTTCTGGTGGGTGTAATAGAGACCTCAAAAAATGGTATCAGAACATTTGATAATATCCTTCAATTGCAGAAACGAGTTGATTCAGAAATCCAAAAGATGGGCAGTAGAGCTATAAATGCAAAAAAGGTTTTGAACTATCTTTATAATAAGCCACTTATAAATGCTGCGAAAGTAAGTGAAGTAACAGGAATTTCAATGCCATCATCGTATAAATTAATTTCTGATCTGGAAAAAATAAGAGTTTTAAAAGAGATAACTGGAGGGCAAAGGAGCCGGATGTATGTTTTTGAAGATTACCTGAACATATTTAAATGATACTGGTCCAGTTGCAAACACACGATATATTTCATTTGAGTTTTCGCGCTGGTTGTAGCTCCAGGAATTTTGAGTATATTTATTTTGGCAATCAGGATCAGGTGCCCTGATTTCCCGCACGACACCATACCGGCAAAACGTTACCAGCCATTGCAAAAACGACACGGAGATACCGATAATTGAAATAAATGAAAAAACTACAGATAATTTATTGAGTTGCCTTTAACGAGTTTTATTTTAATTTCAATGAAAGAAAAGAAAAAAAAGCGAATAATCGTTATTGGTTCCGGGATTTCTGGGCTTACTGCCGCAGCCTTGCTGGCTAAGCGGGGATTAGAAGTTACAATTTTTGAAAGAAACCACCAGCCCGGTGGCTCATGTGGGGCTTTTAGGCGTGGAGATTACACCTTCGACCTCGGTGCGGCTATGCTTTTTGGTTTTGGGGAGAGGGGCTTTAACTCCCATCGATTTCTTATGAACTGTTTGGAGCAACCCATAGATGTTTACAGGCATGAGGCCCTTTATCGTCTCAACTACGGTGATGCTTCTGTTGTTTTTTGGCCGGAAATCGACCGCTTCATTGCAGAACTAGATTTGCTCTTTCCTGGGGAAGCACCCCAGATACAAGCTTTTTATAAGTATCTCAGCGAATTCTATTACGGGGTGACTGTTCCGGCACGCTCATACATGTCTCCTACCGAGGTTAAGCCCAGGGATGCATTCGCTCAATTTAAAAAGAATCCATGGGCACAACTCCGTATCATGCTTCTTGTTTATAAGAATGCTTACAGTATTATTCGCCGTTTTATCAAGGACCCGGATCTACTTGCCTTCTTCGACAAACTCACATCATTGTACTGCTATACTACATTGCGTGAAACTCCAGCCCTTTTGGCATTAACAATGTTCATTGATAATCATGATGGCGGCAGCTATTATCCTGCCGGATCTCCAATGCAGCTGGCAGGACGGCTCGAAAAATCAATAGAGGAGAACGGTGGTCGTATCATATATGGCGCAGAGGCTAAGGAATTGCTTTTTTTAGACGACAAACCCAAATCAGGAGGGCGGGTGCGCGGGGTCAGGCTCCTTGATGGCCGTGAGATGGAAGCGGATGATGTTATATACACTGGTACAATCTGGAACCTGGCTCAGAAACTAATGCCGGAGGGCGCAATGAAACCCAAAGAGAGGAAGCGCTATGCAAGCTTTATACCATCTTATTCCAGCGTAGTGCTTTACGGCACAATTGACTCTAAGGGCATTCCGGAAGATTTGCATCCGGTTGAGATGATTATCGAAAATAAATCAGCTATTGATGAAGGCGATGTGACGCTATATATATCAGGATTAGAGGACCCCAGCCTTTCGCCACCAGGAACTTATTCTTTCTTTATAATGGGTCCTTCGATGCGGAATTGGCCTAAACCTGAATCCCCCGAGTACCAGGATCCAACCAGGCGGAGTGCATACGAGTCTATGAAGGAAGAGGAGGCCGACAGGTTGATTTCTATAGTGGATCGCCGTTTTCCTGGCTTCGCTGGAGTGATAACAAGCAAATTCCTTGGTAGCCCAACGACCATCGAACGATACCTCCTCAAAAATGGGGGTTCGGCTACAGGGCCCAAGCAAATTATGGGGCAGCACCTTATGATGCGGCCATCTGCACGGACAAAATGGCCCGGATTCTATATGGCCGGAGAGTCAACGGTTATGGGTACGGGAACCCCAGCTGTAACCGTTTCGGGCATTAGTGCAGCAAACATTATACTTCGGAATTATGGTATGGAGGAGTTTGTTGCGCCTAAAGATGGTTTCAATCATGAAATGGTGAATATTATCCCCAGGGGAAGCCGGGGTAACGTTCCAAATACCGAAGCTGGTAGACTAGCAAGTGAATGTCTTTGGTGCGAGCATGCGCCATGTATGGAAGCTTGCCCTGCGGGCATCGATATTCGTGGAGTGATGAGGAGGTTAGAATGCGAGAACACTGTAGGAGCAGCTCGTCGAATTCGTGAGACAGATAAAAGCTTCCCTTCTTGCTTTGGATGTTCAGAAAAGCCGTGCGAGAAAGCTTGCACACGCTTTATCGAGCGTAAGAAAAGTCTGGAGATTAGTCGTATCATGATTTTAGCAACGCATTGAAGAATGGTTTAGAGTACTCAACGAAAGTTGAAGTCCAAACAGCTCAATTCAGTATTTAAGGTAATCGTCATTAAAGAAAGAAAAACTTGTTAAAAATGCCCTAATCCGATACTCAGATTAATGATGTAACCCCTTATAAATGAAAAAAAATATGAAGGTGAGTCAACATTAATAAATATGAACGAAAAAAAGTGCCCTTGCAAAAATGGTAGTATGATTATATTCAGAAAAAGCTGGGCGAATGATATGAAACTTGTGGAAATTAATTCTGTGGAGAATTAAATAAAATGGGTTAATAATAATGACTCAATTCGAAACAAGAATTGGGTGGATTATAGAAAAATAAACGATTGGCAACAAAGGGTGTAACCAATTTGTGCTGAATGGGTTAGGCAAGCGGTCTGGAGCGCAGGGAGCATCTTGGCGGGGGATAGATCCCATGCTCCTCTAACCCAAACTGGTCACATCCCCAGCCGTTGTAGCCAATGCTTTTTGAAAGCATTAGAATTTAAAGGAAAATGATATGAATGTAAAGAATATTTTGTTTTGGTCCATAAAGATTATTGTTTTAGCAATCCTTTATATTCCAATCTGGATGTTAGGTTCAATGGCTGTAGCGAATAATCTCCCTGATACGCCATCAGAACCTGGCTTGGTAGATGAAGTAGTCGGTATGATATTTTTAAGCATAATTAATACGATTTTAATAGTAAGCTTAATTGTTTTTTCGCGTTGGAGTGGATGGCGGCTGGCACTGCTGTTAGCACTTGCGTATTATGGGTCGTTCACATTTATTACACAGGTGGAGACATGGTACTTTCTTACTGATATTACGGTTTTACCCGAGTTGCTTCCCGGTTTGTTCATTATGGGTCTGTCGGTACCGTTCCTCTTTATACCCATTGCTATGTTATTATTCGGAAAATGGAAAACTAACAGAAACAACAATGATAACAGAAATATGGTAATGCCCGGGGGGCAATTGATGTTTAAATTTGGAATTATTGCTGTTTTGTATTTAGTAATATACTGGTGTGCGGGTTACTTCATTGCCTGGCAGAACCCCGAGCTTAGAACTTTTTATGGTAGTCCTGGCGATATAGTGCCATTCTGGGAGCATACTTTCACTTCATTTAGAAATTCACCAGACTTATTTATATTACAATTATTTAGGGGGCTGTTTTTTGCTGTAATAGCAACCCCAGTAATTCGTGGTTCAAATGTAAAGCCCTGGTTAACCGCATTGCTAGTGGGCATGCTTTTAGCGGTCCCTCACCTGGTTCATATACTTCCAAATCCCATAATACCTTTTGCCAGCGTGAGGTTGAGTCATATGATTGAAACAGGTACATCAACTTTTCTATTTGGGTTAATTATCGTTTGGTTACTGCATCGTAGGCATTACGGAGTGAAAGATTTGCTTGGATGGGTAGATACATAAGTCTTAAATCATATATAAATCATCTTTATAGCTAGTTAAATTCAACTTGTGCAACTTTGTACACCGACTGAATTGATTGAATTAGCGTAAAAAAGGAATGATACTATTTCTATATCTTAAAATAACAAAAAACACACTGTACAAACAAAGTGCATATTCCAGTCGGGTTTTTGTAATGAATTCATTAACTTGCTCGTAGAGGGAATAGGGTAGAGGGTCAATTTGAAGTAGAAATAATTCCCGCCCATAACATACGCTCGACCGTTCAGGCACATTGGCTTCGCCAGCCTCGCCCCTGGCGGGGGTTGGTTCAGCAAAGCTGAACTTTTGCCTGCATATTGCTACGCAACTTCTGCATCCAAAAGAAATGTGCCTGAACGTTGCGTTAAACCAAATTCCAGAGAAACTATACAAACAATGCTCTTTGCAACCTGAAAATGGATTGTATTCGCATAAACTCTGTTAAAAATTTCAATTCTGCACTGCTTACTATGATTTTTTTATTTATTTTTATATTCCAAAGCCGCTTTTTTAAATTAAACCGCTTGATAAATAAAAAACACACACCCCTCTATTTATGAAAAAACGGATAATACCAGTCGCTTTCCTGCTTTTGCTTGGAACAACCTTTTCTGTTGCTGCCCAGGATATGCAGGAAGCTTACGAACGAGCCGAAGCTATGCTCTCATGGAACCTTTCAGGCAAAGTTTTTTACAGCAATGTTAATCCAAACCAAATTGATGAGAACCGCTTTTGGTATATTCAGAACTCCCGTGAAGGCAGCCGCTACATGCTGGTTGATGTAGCCGGCCAAACACGCGAACTTGCTTTTGATCATGGTCGCCTTGCCGATGCGATTGAAGAAGCAACAGGCTCAGAAGCTGACCCGGAAAATCTCCAGCTTCGAAATCTCAGGTTTTATGATGATGCAACCACCATCCGTTTTGAGCGTGAAGAAGCGGTCTGGCGTTGCTCGTTGCAAACCTATGAATGCTCTCTGGTTCGAACTGTAGAGTCCCCTGTACCGCTTTCGGTAACCTCGCCCGATGGCAAACTCGCCGCATACATCGAAGATAACAACCTTTGGGTGCAGGTGATTGAAACAGACGAACGCATACAGCTCACTACCGATGGCGAGCACCATTGGGGTTATGCCACGGATAACCACGGCTGGCGCAGGTCTGATCGCCCGCTTATGAAATGGTCGCCCAATTCAAAAAAAATCAGCACATTTCGGCAAGATGAACGGGGTGTGGGAAAAATGACTCTCTGGCGAACCCGTGAAGGACGCCCCGAAGCCGATATTTGGCCGTACCCGCTTCCGGGCGACTCCATCATGCCAATGCTGGAGCGTGTTATCATCGATGTGGAGCAGCAAACAACCACTTTCCTTGATGTTGATCCCGATCACCACCGCAGCTCAAACTGCTGCGGGTTGATTCGTAATGGAGTATGGGTGGATAATGAATGGAGCAGCAATTCCGGTAAACTGGCTTTCGTTTCCACCTCGCGCGATTACAAGGATGTTCGTCTTCGCATTGCTGATCCGGTCAGCGGCGATGTTCGGGAAATATATCACGAGCATGATGAAATTTTCTTTGAATCGAACCTTACATCCCGCGGTATTCCAAACTGGAGGGTATTGCACGATTCGAACGAATTCATCTGGTTCACCCGGAAGAGCAACTGGGGCCACCTCTATCTGCACGATCTTCAGACCGGTGAGCTGATCAATCAAATAACCGATGGAGACTGGAATGTGGTTGATATTCTGCATATAGATCAAGAATCCCGCGAAATTTTCTTCACCGGAGTAGCACGCGAAGCAGGCCGTGATCCCTACTTTTATCATCTCTACAGAGTAAACTTTGATGGCTCTGATCTTACACTTCTCACACCTGAAGATGCCAATCATCGGGTAACTCTCAGCAGCGATGCATCCTGGTTTGTGGATACCTACTCCACATTTACAGATCCGCCAAAGTCGGTGGTGCGCGATCGTAATGGAAATCTGATCATGGAGCTTGAAGAGGCCGATATTGAAGACCTTCTGGCAACCGGCTGGCGAAAACCTGTCCCGTTCAGTGTAAAAGACCGCTATGGCGAAACAGATTTGTACGGTGTTATGATTCTGCCCAGGGATTTCGACGAAAACAAGTCCTACCCGATTGTAAACGCCATCTACCCCGGCCCACAAGGTGGCAGCCTGGGCTCGCGCAGCTTTTCCACTACCCAGCGTCAACAGGCATACGCCCTTGCTGAGCTTGGCTTTGTGGTTGTTGCCATTGATGCACTGGGAAGCAGTCCCATCCGCTCACGGGAATTCCACACCTATTATTACGGCAACATGGCTGACAATGGGTTGCCAGACCAAATTGCGGGGATGAAAGAGCTTGCTGAACGACACTCCTTTATCGATATCGAGAGGGCAGGAATTTATGGGCATTCCGGGGGTGGATTTGCTACTTCAGCAGCACTGTTGCAACACCCTGAGTTTTTTAAAGTAGGTGTATCAAGTGCAGGTAACCACGATAACAGGGGGTACACAGATTACTGGGGTGAAAGATACCAGGGGCTGCTTGAAGGTGACAACTATGAGAATCAGGCTGTGCACCTCATGGCCGAAAATCTTGAAGGAGAACTTCTTATAAGCTACGGCACTATGGACACCAATGTGCATCCCTCCATGACGCTGCTACTTGTTAATGAGCTTATTCGTCACAACAAAGATTTCGACCTGATTGTAATGCCAAACCGGGGCCACGGCTACGCCAATGAACCCTATCACATACGGCGAACATGGGATCATTTTGTCCGACACCTTGCAGGGAAAACACCACCTGATTCTTACAGAATCAGGAGATAACAGTAGTTATAAAGTGGGAATCAAACTATGAGAAACTAAAAAACTTTATGACAAGAAGAAGATACAGCCTCTAACAATAGAGGTGTACACGAGTCTTCTTCCTTCATACCTATACGTATTATTAAAACAGTAAACCGGGAGATTGATTTAGCCCCGTATTAACCGGACAATAGTACAGAAGGTTTAGATTCTCCTTCTCCAACTAACGAATGCGTTAAGATGCTTTAAATTTTATAACTTGCTCAACGAGGGAATAACCAGGCAAGCCAGGCCGAAGCAGAAATATTTCCCGTTTGGAAACATACTCATGACCATTGTGCCCAATGCTTGAGAATATTATCGCAGTTATTGCAGTATTGAATAATTGATTATATTTGAATTATGCTTACTAAAGAGGAAATATTGGTAAAGCTAAGAGAATTAAAACCAACTCTTAACAAAGAATTTGCCGTTAAAGAGATTGGGTTGTTTGGTTCTTTTTCAGATGGAAGCTTTACATCAGAAAGTGATATTGACTTATTAGTTGAATTTGAAAGACCTATTGGATGGAAATTCTTTTCACTTGAAATATATCTTGAGGAAAAATTTGGAAGAAAAGTCGACTTGGTCACAAAAAATGCACTAAAAGATCAAATCAAGGAACCAATACTAAAAGAGATTATTTACGCATAAAGTGAACAAAGGTCAACGGACATATCGAATGTATCTTGAAGATATTCTGTTAAGTATTAACCGAATTACCGAATATATAGAAAATTATGAATTATCAGATTTCAAGAGTGACTATAAAACTGTGGATGCTGTAATACGAAATTTTGAGATAATTGGTGAAGCATCTAAAAATATTCCGGAAGAGATCAAAGAACAATATTCAAAAGTACCCTGGGCTGAAATGTATTTATTACGAAACAAGGTTAGCCACGAATACTTTGGCGTAGACTATGAAATAATTTGGGACATTGCGAAGAATTATCTTCCTGAGAATAAATCCCAGATTGAGAGCATATTAAAGGAAAAAGAGTAAGCACAGGGCACAATATAGTGCATGATTTATATGGGTTTTGGCAGGAAAATGAATCCAGAAATTGAAACAGAATTTAGTCCCGGTAAAAAAAATATATTACTTCAAACTCCCTTTCAGAACATAAACTCAACCGCTACCCAACATA
>PUMT01000077.1 GCA_003551495.1 Bacteroidota bacterium | reverse complement strand
TTTCACTACAGGGAAATAGAAATACCCGAACTAAAAAGATACCTTCATGAAAAAAATATTACGGTCAGATTATAATCCTGAACCCGATTTTGAAAAGTGTAACGGACTGATACCGGTGGTTGTGCAGAATGCCGAAACGGGTTCGGTGCTGATGCATGCATGGATGAATCCGGAAGCATTACGCAAAACTGAAGAAACAGGTAAGGCAACCTTTTACAGCCGCTCAAGGAAAAAGCTCTGGCAAAAGGGTGAAACAAGTGGTAATTATCTGACAGTTAAAAGTATAGTAACCGACTGTGATGGTGATACACTGCTGGTCAGTGTTGTTCCGTCGGGTCCTGCCTGCCATACGGGTTCGGAGAGCTGCTTTCCACTGCCGGAAAGGGGAGGAGAGGGTTTCCTGAAATCACTTGAGACTCTTATAGGGGAAAGAAAGAAAAATATGCCTACCGGTTCCTACACAACAGAACTATTCAGGGAAGGAACGGGAAAGATATCCCAAAAAGTGGGTGAGGAGAGTGTGGAGTTGATAATTGAGGCAATGGGCGGCAACAGGGAACGTTTTACCGAGGAGTGTGCAGACCTTCTTTACCATCTCATGGTGCTGACCGTTCAGATGGATTGCAGTTTGGGTGAAGTAATCTCAATCCTGGAAAAAAGGCACGGCAAAAAGTGAAGCATGTAATCTTTCCACAGTCATCCCGTTTTTATTATATTCGCATAAACTAAAACATTAACCACATGAAGGCAAAGTATTTATTTATACTTTTAATTTTTGCGGTTCCCCTCATTTTTTTCTCTTTCTGTAACAGTTCCGGAGTTTCTGAAACGGAGAGACTGGCAGGCTATTTCAGTGAAAGAGCCAGGCAGCTCGAAGACAGCGGTGATCTGGATGAACTTATAGAGCTTGCAGGGGAACGGGATCTGGTTCTTCTGGGAGAGTCAACGCATGGCACAAGTGACTTCTATTCCTGGAGGGCAGCAATATCCAAAAGGCTGATAGAGGAAAAGGGATTTTCCTTCATTGCCGTGGAAGGTGATTTTGCTGCAATATACAGGCTTAACAAGTATGTTAAGGATCTCCCTGGTTCGCACTCTTCCGCAAGAGATGTAGTGAGGGAATTTGACCGCTGGCCGCCCTGGATGTGGGCAAATGAAGATGTGGTAAGACTGGCGGAATGGATGCGTGATTACAACAGCAACCTTGACCCTGATGAAAGGGTTGGTTTTTACGGGATGGATGTTTACGGTCAATGGAAAGCTATGGAGGATCTTGACAAATATGTTGCCAGTTATTTCAGCGATTATCATGGCAGGATAGAGGAGAAGCTCATGTGCTTTGCAAGGCATTCTGACGAGTTTGAGTATGCCCGCTCGGTTGCAAGGGGCGCCACTTCCTGTGAGGAAGAGTTGAAGGGTGTTGTGGAACTCCTCAGCAACTATTCGGAGATGCTCAGGGAGAAAGATGAAAGGAAATTTTTCCGTGCCATGCAGAATGCAATGGTGGTTAAGAATGCCGAAGAGTTTTACAGGCTTGCGGTGCAGGATGAAAATGCGTCGTGGAACAGTCGTGCAACACACATGTGGCATACCGTGCAGCACATGATGGAATACAGGTCGCCTGACTCCAAAGGAATAGTATGGGCTCACAACACACATGTCGGTGATGCCCAGGCAACAACTATGCGGGATGACAACAGGGTCAATATCGGCAATCTGAGCCGCCGGGACCTGGGCAGGGACAATGTTTTTTCAGTTGGTTTCAGCACATACAAAGGCAGGGTTAACGCAGGTTCAAACTGGGGGTCACGTATGGAGGTGATGAATATCCCTCAGGGTATGGAAGGCAGCTATGAGCATATTTTCGGATCACTTGAAATGGACAGGTTTTATCTTATATTTGATGAAGATGACCGTGAAAAAGAGCTGCTCAGGGAGTTCAGGGGTCACAGGGCTATAGGTGTTGTTTACCATCCTGCCCATGAAAGGGGCAACTATGTACCCACCATACTTCCTGAAAGGTATGATGCCTTTATTTTCATAAGGGAAACAGAAGAACTTCAACCGGTTCGGTAACCATGCCTATTCATCTTTTGGCATAGTTGGCCAGCAGGGTTATCCCGTAGGCAAGTGCAGCCATTACCATTACCCAGAAGAAACCGGCTTCGACGGCAATTATCAGTGCCAGTGCGGTGCTTATAACCGAAAGGCACCCGTTTATTCCCCATGCCCAGGGGACAAGAGTATTGTTGTGAACCGAAAGGGTTCTTAGTCCCAAAGGAAATGGCATCCCCATAAAAAAGGCAAGGGGTGCTATCAATGCTATTGAAAAAAGGATCTTCAGCAGGAAGGGAAGTGTTATGGTTGATAAAAGTACCGGTGTAAGAAAAATCCCGTAAAGAAGTATGAAAATGATCACAATCCCTGTCATCTTTACTATATCCCTGTGTGTCCCTTCAATCCGTGAGGAGAAATAGCTTCCCGCCCCCGAGCAGATCAGCATGGCAGACAATACAGCGGCAGCGGCGTAAATGGGACTGCCGAAATAGAGAACAAAGCGCTGTATAAGAACTATCTCAACAAACATGAACCCCAGTCCCAGTCCGCTAAAATGCAGTACCGTAAACGCCCTGTACCCCCCTCTCCATCCCATGAAGAAGAGTGGCAGTATTATAAGCACTATTGCAGCAACTGTTATCTGGACAAAGGTTATCCCTACAACAAGGTATCCCACCTCTATGAATGGGACTGACCCTGTGCCGAACATCTCCGCAAGGTGTGAAAGCCTGCTCCATTTGAGGAACTGCGAAAAATAGGGACGGTTGTCGGTAGAGGGGCGAATATTGAAATCGTATTCGGAATAGAGTTTTTCTGCCTCTTCTGGTCCTGAAAATATCCTGTCGGCCAGTTCAAAAAAGTTGTCATCCTGAAGCATGTTGTACCGGGCTCTTTCTTCCTTTTTTATCCCCGGCAGGAAGAGAGGGTCAAAAAACTTTGATGATGAGAATTCCCTTACTTTTTCAATCTGCTCTTCTGTTACAGGAGTTTTTTTAAGTACAAAGGTAACCGTGCCCCAGCCCCTGACCGCAATAAGATGCCTTCCAGGGTCATCCACATCAGCTTCGTGCAGAGTACTCATCAATGTCCCCAGAACCTTGAGGGTATTTCTTGCCGGGTAGTCCATCCACGTTGTAATAGCTATCATTCCCCTGTCAGTCAGCCTCTCCCACATATCTTTAAAAGCTTCCCGGGTAAGGAGGTACTGTTCGTTGAGAGCATGAATACCCGACGTCCCCCCGAAAGTTTCTATGGTAGGCAATATGATCAGATCATAGCTGCTGGTATCGGAAAGGAGGTAACTGCGTGACTGCAGTTTTTCCAGCCTTACAGCATCATGGGAAAAAAGTGAATCTATATCTGCGGCAAGTTCATTTTTAAGCAGGTCTACTGCCACCCTGTTCTGTTCAACTGCTGCCACTGAGGATGCTCCGCGGACTATGGAATGTGCAACAAAAAGTCCTGTTCCCGCATCCGCCACCATAACCTTTTCAGGTTTGTTTATTACGAAGGGAAGGGCGTTTGTGGTGTAATCCAGGAAGTGGGTTGTATCTTCCCGCGACCAGGAAACTACCGGCCCGAACCAGTCGCCGTTACTGTAAATAACATCCCTTACCGGCACTTCTCCCTTGAACCTCATGCTGAGTCCGGGCGCATACCTTAATGCTCCGGAGCTTACAACCTGAATATGGCCGTATGGACTTGTCCTCTCCTTTACTATTTGTGCATCAGGAAGGTCGAGTGCTTTAGATATACTTTTGTATTCCGAAAGCTTCAGTTCAGGGGGATTGAAATACAATATAGCAGGAAGTACAAGAGAAGCAAGGGATATGATGGTGAAAACCCTTTTCTTTTCAGCCGGGATAAGCAGAATACCTGCAATAACGGGAAAGACCGCAATAACTGCCGGAAGCTGAGACGGGAAAAATGTCCAGAAAAGCAGCAATGAAGCCAGTCCGCCAATACCCGACCCGAAAAGGTCTGCAAAATAAAGCGACCCTATCTTTTTTACGTATGCAACATAGATCAGACCTATTGCCAGAGCGCCTATAAAGAAGGGAATAAAAAATGCAAGGTAGGTAAGCACAAGAGAATAGAGCTGATCGGTGTCCACAAAAATCAGATATGAATCGAATGTGCCGAACAGCCATTCAGATACAGCCAGTATGCTGCTCATTGAGAGTCCGCATAAGATCATCAGCAATGGAAGCATAACCCGGATCCTTTCAACAAGCCATTTGCTTTTAAGTGCCAGCAAAGTACCGCTGGCGCCAAACCCAAGCAGAGCTACCGATATTATCATATAGGCAAAATGGTTCCACTGCATAATGGACAATATATGCATCAGTATAAGCTGAAAGGCTATAATCGAAGCGGATAGAAGTCCTATTGAAAAAAAGAGGCGTTTGGTCATTTATGAAACTATTCTTTTCGCGTGAAAGGAACAAATGTAACCGGCATGATGCTGCGGGTGGTTATCTCGTCTCCGTTCTTTTCAATAAGCATAAGGTTCTGCACCATGAAAGGGGATCCAACCGGGATAACCATTTTTCCGCCGTCCTTTAACTGGTCAACCAGCGGAGGGGGTATATACTCTGCAGCGGCCGTCACCACAATGGCATCGAAGGGGCCGTGTTCCTCCCATCCATAGTAACCGTCAGCTATCTTGACCTCCACATTATCATAATTCAGTTCTTTAAGGAGCCTGGCAGCAGATTCGCCCAGCTCGCTGACAATTTCAATGGTGAATACCTGGTCGACTATTTCAGCAAGCACAGCAGCCTGGTATCCTGAGCCTGTTCCTATTTCAAGTACCTTGTCACCCGGACCAGGGTTTACCAGTTGAGTCATGTAGGCAACGATGAAAGGTTGAGAAATGGTCTGCCCATGACCTATCGGAAGGGGACCGTCCTCATAAGCCCTGTTCCTTCTGGCAGTGGGGACAAAAAGGTGCCTTTCCACATTTCGCATCGCTTCAACTGTAGGAGCATGATCTATTCCCCTGGCCTTGATTTGTGTACGCACCATATTTTCGCGTAGTTCATCAAAAACCTGAGCCGGCGCTGTAAATGTTGCAGCAGCGGACATCAGCAGGATGATCACCGGGATGAAAAAATATCTATTTTTCATATCTGCATAGTTTTAGAAATCACAAAATATAAAAACCATAAATAACCGCAAAAAAAAGAAGCAGGGTAACTGTTGTTAATTAAAGTTAAAAAGAGTGGCCAATGCCCCATTCAACCACTTCGGCTCTTCCGCGATGAGCTACAAGCGAAAGGTTGAAAAGTGTCCCCTCGCCGATATAATAACGCAAACCAATGCGCTGGTAATATGGTTGGGGAGGCGATATCTCATGGGGGAGGTAAAAACCCAGATTGGCAACTACTACAGTATTTTTGAATATAAGGTCATGGGAAAGGAAAACACCCTTGCGCATAGTCTGCCACAGGTTATCCGGCATTTCCAGTCCGGTAAGCTCTTCCGAAACATATTCATTGTAAAACAGGTCAAATCCAACGCCCCATCTCTGCTGGTGGTTAAATTGCCGGGTGGCGTTGAGCGAAAGTGAATGCACCCCGTAATTGGGCATTTCAGGAGAAGGTTGCATAACTCCTCCCGAAGCAATTATTGTGAGACCGTGTTTTGTATCTGCAGGTTCAATATGATCCTCAAAAAACCTGTATTCAGGAGAGAACCTGTATCTGACCCCGGCGGTAGCCTGCACAATATTCAATCCCCTGTTCGGCTTTTTAAAGGCTCCGTTGGAAAAATGCATCAGGCCTCCCCCGGCTCGGAAACTGAAATGATCGTTAATTTGCCAGTTGAACAGGTAGGCGAGGTTAAAATAGAGATTTAAATTTGTGCTGATCGCAACATTTAGCGGGTTGGTCTCCTTGTCGTATACAGTATTGAAATATCCCAGTCCAATAGCCAATTTTATACCTGATGAATGATTGGCGTGACGGGTGAGCCTTATATCGGTATAGCCGAAAAGAGATGTTGCCTGTCCAAGTGCTTCGTGACCGGGGTCTATACGGGAGATACCCAGTCCAAGTGAAGGGTAGTTGTAAAGTTGTTCCCACTTCTCCCTGCCGGTTGACTGATGCCCCACATTAAGTTCAAACCATGGAAACCAGGAAGAGGAAAAAACCTCGAGCACACTCCTGTGAGCCCAAATTCCCCCGTATTGTATTACCGGCTGAATGTAAATGTTCCGCGTAAACTCCTGTTTGCTTTGCGGATTTGCAGATAAGGGGCAACCGGTAATCAGCATTAGTAGGGCTGTCAGTAATAATATTCCGTTTATTCTCCTCATAACCATGCGTGATGAGGTTAAAAAAAGGTGCACCATAAGCTTTGATTCAATGCTTACAATCCACCCCGATTTTAAAATAAAAACGGTACAGGAGCATAGAATGCCTGTACCGTTATGATTCTAGTTTAATCGAAAAACCTGATCGATTTTTCAATAAGCTGCAATGCCTCCCTGAGTTGTTCTTCATTGATTACAAGGGGAGGGGCGAACCGGATTATGTGACCGTGTGTAGGTTTGGCCAGCACACCGTTTTCGCTCATTTTAAGGCATACATCCTGAGCTGTTTTACCGTTTTTGGGTTTTATTACAACGGCATTCAGCAAGCCTTTTCCCCTGACAATTTCGATCATTTCGGAATCAATCTTTTTCAATTCATCCCTGAAGATCTTACCCAGTCTTTCGGCTTTTTCAGCAAGATTTTCTTCCTTTATCACTTCAAGTGCAGCTATTGCAACTTTTGCAGCAATAGGGTTCCCGCCGTATGTTGAGCCGTGCTCACCCGGCTGTATAGTCAGCATAATATCGTCGTCTGCCAGAACCGCTGATACAGGGAATACTCCGCCAGACAAGGCTTTACCCAGTATAAGTATATCGGGACGTACATCTTCGTGGTCACAGGCAAGCATTCTTCCTGTACGGGCTAAACCTGTCTGCACTTCATCATCAATAAAAAGTACATTGTTTTTTTTGCAAAGCTCCGAAGCTTTTTTCAGGTAGCCGTCATCCGGCACATAAACTCCGGCTTCTCCCTGGATGGGCTCTAAAAGGAATCCTGCAACATTGGGGTCTTTCAGCTCCTTTTCAAGAGCGTCAATGTTATTATAGGGAACCTTAACAAAACCGGGAGTGTATGGACTGTAGTCCTTTCTGGCATCCGGGTCTGTTGACATGGATACTGCAGCTATAGTACGTCCGTGAAAATTATTTTCGCAGACAATGATTTTTGCCTTTCCTTCTTCAATACCTTTCTTTTTGTATGCCCATTTGCGGCAAAGCTTAAGTGCAGTTTCGACACCTTCAACACCTGTATTCATCGGCAGCACCTTGTCAAAGCCAAAGAATTTTGTGATATACTCCTCAAATTCACCCAGGCAGCTGTTGTGAAAAGCCCTGGAAGTCAATGTAAGCTTTCCGGCCTGCTCATTGAGGGCACCGATAATTTTCGAATGGCAGTGCCC
>PUMT01000188.1 GCA_003551495.1 Bacteroidota bacterium | reverse complement strand
GCTGTAAATATAACGAACAATACTTTGGCAGGATGTTTTGAATCGCTTGAGATGGAAGACATGATGCTTGTATACAGGGGCAAACAACAATCTGCCTCTCTGAACAGGATAAACAGCAGCTTGTCACGTATATGCAAACAGGTAAAGGATGCAAGATCGGCTGAAGCGGAAAAAACACTGTACCTTAAAGCAGTAACTGAACATGCAGGAGTGGGACTTATTGCTGTAAACAGTAAAGGAGAGGTGGAGCTGTTCAACAGGTCTGCTGCCGAAATTACGGGCATAAACTACCCCTCAACAATAAAAGAAATTGAGAAGAAGAATCCGGAAATTGCAAAACACATAAAGAATACCAGGCCCACGCAAAAGAAGGTGATAAAGGTAAACTCCGGCAAACACCCTTTACCCCTTTCATTGAGAACCACTGAAATAAAATTCAGGGACAACCTGATAAAACTTATTTCCATACAGAACATAAGAAAAGAAATGGAAGAAAAGGAACTGGAGTCCTGGCAGGAGCTAATACGGGTATTGACACATGAGATAATGAACTCAGTAGGCCCCCTGATTTCTTCAATAGATACCATTTCAGGACTGCTTACCGATGAAAAGAACGGAGGCCCCAAGGAAGCAGTAGACCTGACCAGGGATACGATATCCGACACCATAAAGGGAATGGAGATCATTAAGGATAAGACCATAGGGCTTAAGGAATTTGTGAGAAATTTCAGAAGCCTAACCGAATTACCTCAGCCTGATATGGAAGAGTTTCCTGTAAAGGAGTTGGTTGAAGAGATTAAGTTCCTTGTAAGCGATATGTTGAAATCAAAAAGTATAGTTTTGGGAACTGCTGTTTATCCTGATAGTTTAAAAGTTTTAACAGACAGGAAAAATATAATACAGGTGCTTATAAACCTTATAAACAATTCTGTAGAATCACTTGAAGGCAGGACTGGCAAGAAGATTGAAATAAAAGCATTTCCCGGCTCAAATGAACGCACGGTAATAGCAATAAGCGATAATGGTTCAGGAATCCCTTATGAAATTCAAAATAAAATATTTATCCCTTTTTTCACCACAAAGAAAAATGGGAGCGGTATAGGGCTGAGTCTTTCCAGGCAGATAATGATGCAACAAGGAGGATATATTACGGTTGAATCTGTACCAGGGGAAAAAACGGCATTTAACCTGGTGTTTTGATCAAACAGGACTACCGGCTCCTGCAATCACACAATCACAACCTTCTAATGATCCCGGTTTTCCGGAGCACTCGTTCAATCATTTGTGTTTATATGAAATGCGTTGCAAATCCGGTCAATTGATACCGCCAGGATTTTTTTATCTTTCGTCAACAAAATACCCGTGCTGTTCTTTATGCCACATAAAAGATCCCCGGTTATTGATGTCAAATTAAATCATCAGATTTATAATATATTAGCTATATTTTGGTTATTCTTTATAATAACATTTACTTTGCAAAGTATTTTTTAAATTTAAAACATTTTAATAATGACTATTGAAGAAAATAAGGTAGTATCGCTAACGTATGAGCTGAGAGTTAATGACAAGGAAAGTGAAATTGTTGAAAAAGTGGAAGATAATGCTCCATTGACCTTTCTTTTCGGGCGTGGTAATCTGCTTCCCGATTTTGAGGCAAATATAAGCGGCCTGAAGGAAGGTGATTCATTTGATTTTAAACTTGACCCGGAACAGGCATACGGACAGGTTTCTGATGAAGCAATTGTTGATTTGCCAAAAAATATTTTTGAGATTGACGGTAAGATTGACGACAACCTTCTAAAGGTTGGGAACAACATACCTATGCAGGACAGTTCAGGGAACAAACTGAACGGTGTGGTCCTGGAAATTGCCGACGAATCTGTGAAAATGGATTTCAATCACCCACTGGCTGGCGAAACATTGATCTTCAAGGGAGAGATTAAGGATATACGTGATGCATCCGGCGAAGAGGTTGAAAAAGGATATGTTGAACAGGGTGGTGCACATCCCTGCGAAGATGATGAAGAAACTGAATAAGTGCTGAAAAGTGCTGCCATCATTTTCGGCAAAAAGTAAGTCAGGATAAAAACACCGGTTTGCCTTTCATGCACGGCTCACCTTAAAACCCCCATGAAAAATACGATCATGGGGGTTAAATTTTTAAAAAAACATCTATATTTGCTCTTAAGCAACAATAATCGGAATCATTCCCCGGTTATTTCCAAAAACGGGCTGTTAACTCAGTTGGTTCAGAGTGTCACCTTGACAGGGTGGAAGTCACTGGTTCGAGTCCAGTACAGCCCACAAACCACGCACAGATTTGCGTGGTTTTTTTAATTACCTCTTAACCAATCTACAATTTTATCTGAAAGCGGGTTTACAGCAGGTTCTGCAAAATCAACAAGCCTTCCATTCTCATCAACCATGAACTTCTGGAAATTCCAGGTTAAATCAATGTCCATTAACCCGTTAAGTGATTTTTTTGTGAGCCATTCAAAAATCGGATGGATGTTATCGCCCCTTACAGTGGTTTCCGTCATCATAGGAAATCTAACTCCGTAATTTGAAGTGCAGAAATTTGCAATTTCTGCATCTGTTGCCAACTCCTGATCAAAGCTGTTTGACGGAAACCCGAGGATCACAAAATTGTCACCTCCGAATCTCTCATACAGTCTCTGCAAAGCTTCGAATTGTCCGGTATACCCACATTCCGAAGCTGTGTTAACAATCAGTACTTTCTTGCCTTTCAGTTGGGCAAAATCAAATTCATCACCCCATATATCGGTTGTTTTAAAGTTGTGAAATGATGCCTGGCTTTGCGCGCTCAGCACAGCAAAAGAGAACAGGATTGCAAAAATTGTCGTCAGTTTTTTCATACTCATATGTTTTTAGTGTAAATAAATTTAGATATAAACATCTATTGTTGTATAAAGTTCAACACCTCCGAAAAAAAATATAACAACCCCGTTCAAGCTTTTAATTTACTGTTGAATACGAAATTTATTATGAATAGCAATCCGGCAGAACATTACACGGCTGTAAATTTTTTCCGTTCTGTTTTTTAAAAATGCAGTAATTGATTATATTAGGGTATTAAGTTAAGAAAGATGAGTATTCTTATTAATTCTGCAACCCAATGAACCCGGTGTTTATATGTTTTCTGATAATATCGCTTTGCCTCTTTTCGTGCGGCAGGGTAAAAGATGACGGTGTGCCGGAGATAGAAATAACTCACAGGAATCCTGAAGGTGATTTGACATCCCTTGTTAAATCCTTTGAAATTACCCCCCTGGAAAATCCCCCCGGAGCATACCTCAGGTCAGTAGGGCGCTCCATTTTTACTGATTCGCTGATTTTCATCGGGAACACCAGAGGGCGGAATATCCTGGTTTACACAAAAAGTGGAGAATTCCTCGACACAATTGGCAAAGCCGGGAAAGGGCCTGGTGAGATAGCTAGTTTGCATGATTTTACTTTCAATTATGAAGACAGCACAGTTACCGCATTTGACAGACACAAAAAGATCAATTATTCATTAACCGGAGAGGTCTTAAATGAAGAAAAGCTGGAATTCTCTGTTAATAGAGTAATAAGAATGAAATCGGGTAATCTCCTTTTTGAAAGATTCTCACCGGAAGGCAATCCGGAAAACGATTACTATTTAAGGCTTGCTGACGGGGAAATGAATACAATTGATGCTATATTGCCAATTCCTGTACCCGACTTCCCGAACATATCTCTCAGGGGCCAGATTTACAGGGCTCAGCTTAAAAACGACCATGCCCTTTACTTTTCTCATCTGGGCGATACAATTTACCAAATAGATAAAGACTCAATATATCCACTTTTTGCCCTCTCTTATGACAAAAAGACCGATATTCTGGGCGACGCATCGCAGCCTATCGACCTTTCAAGTGCCGAGGATATTTATTCTTTCATCAGCTATTATAAAACGGATAACTTCAGCATGCTGTTCTTCATGCACTTGCATGATTGGTACTGCAATGTATTTGATCACGAAACCGGCAATGCAACTGTCTTCAGGACAGACTTCAACATCAATTCCGTTCATAATAACAAGGCTATGATCCTGGTCAATTCAATTGACCTGCCATATTTCATTGACGAGGTTTTTGAGCCTGCAGGTATTTCGTGCACCAATCCTGAAGTGCTTGAAAATGTTCTTGGAAATTATGAAGAAGGTATATTTACATTTTTAAAACTAGAATTTCACCCATTTAATACGGACGGATGAAATATTTAATTTTTTTCCCATTCCCCCGTGAACGGTACAGTTTTTGAGCCACAGGTATGTATAGTCCCCCGTCAGGAGGATAATACAATTTTTAAAAAAAGAACACTTATTATGAGAGGAGTTTTTCTTGTTGTCACATTCATTTTACTGGTGGCCATGGCCGGCTGCAGAACACCAACAGCAATTGTTGCGGAGAGGCAGCCAACTGATTTTTCCGAAATGATGCCTGAAGAACTGGCAGGCATTATGGAATATGATGAAAAAAGCGGATTTTATTACCTGTTCGAATACGACCAAAACAACCTTTATTTAACTCTGGCAGTCAAAGATCAAACCCTGCAAAGAAAAATCGTTAACTTCGGGTTCACGGTCTGGATAGACACCGATGGTGGAGATGAGCAAAAGCAGGGTTTCAGGTATCCTGTCGGTTTGCCGTCGGAAGGGGAGTTCGGTGAGTTCAGGCGTCAACAGGATGAGGAGAAGGACCTTTTAACGGGCGATATGAGGTCTATGCTTAAAAGAGCAGACAATATAGACCTTATAGGTATTTACGGAACATCTGTAAGGAGGGTGAAGGTAAGGGACAGCCGTATCCCCGTAAAAGCCGGATTTGTAAGCGACATAATGATATATGAAGCAGCAGTACCTTTTGAAGCTCTTAAGTACGGATATAGTCCGGCAGATGAAGGTTCCACCGTAGGTTTGGGTTTGGAAACAGGGTATCTTGAAAGGCGTTCACCTTCAGAACGCGAAATGCCTCCGGGAGTTGAGCCGGGTACCGGAACACGTCAACCTGGAGGCATGTATGGCGGGACTCCGCGAAGAATGCCCGATACCAGGTTAATGGACGCCTCTTCAAGTGAAATCGAAGCCCTTGCCGAACCAACCGAACTTTGGATAAAGCTGAAGTTTAATAAATAAATTATGCGAAAAGAGAGAATATTCACCGTACCAAACATTCTTTCATTTTACCGTCTGCTTTCATTCCCTGTTGTGCTGTGGTTCATATTTTCCGGATGGGAAACCTTATTTCTCATATTTGTGATAATTAACCTTATCACCGATGCCCTTGACGGGTTCCTGGCCCGGAAGCTGAGACAGAAAACCGAATTTGGTGCAAAACTTGATTCGACAGCCGATAAATTGAATTATGCACTCGCGATCATTGGGATATTTGTTTTCAAATACGAAGAGATACAGCCACATCTAACCAGTTTTCTGATTTTTGTCGGACTGGGGATAACATATCTTACCCATTCATTTATAAAATTCGGGAAAATTTCCAGCCTGCACACATACGCTACCAAAATAGGGGGCTATATACAGGGGGTCTTCTTTTTACTTTTGTTCACATACGATTTCATAACACCGTTTTATTATTTTATGATCATCTGGGCAATTCTCTCCGTGCTGGAAATGATCGCCATACAGATAATAATCCCTGATATGAAATCCAATATGAAGGGGCTCTACTGGGTGCTTAAAAATAACCGGAAGTGAGGTAAGCGCTTCATTTGTTTTTTCATGCAGGTTAAGCCGTAAGCTATCCCGTCCTGCAACTGTATAAGCATGACAGACAAAGGATTATGATGATTTTTTAACGGGTCATTTAACAATATCCTTTAAAAAATGTTTAAATAATACATTTTGATGCGCCTGCATCTGAATTATTCTCATCAATGGACGAAGTAACATTAATTAAGGAAAAGAAAACGGAAAACTGGGACAAAGAGGTTGACAGATACAACGGCGGCCTGTTTATGACGAGTATATGGATAAACTGCATTTCAAATGAGATAATAAAGCCGGTGTATCTTAAATTCCTTAAAGGTGAGGAAAATGTGGCAATAACAGCAGGTGTGGAAATATGCAGGGATACCGGAAAATTCAGACAGCTTTTATTCTATTCAGGCATTGCCTATAAATCAAAAGACCCTCAACTGGCAGAAAAGTGCAAAAATGCCCTTTACAGTTATGCAAAACGCAATGGTTATCACAGGATATCAATAAGATCTTACGATGATCAAACTTACTTTCCTGCTAAATCAAAAAAATACAGGAAATCAGAAAGGAGTGAATTTGTTTTTTATTTCGAAGAAGATGATATATCAGGCAATTTTTCACCCGAAGTAAGAAGGAGGGCAAGGAAAGCAGCGAAAAACGGAGCTGTACTCAAAAAAAGCGATTCCCCCGAAATGACCTCCAGGCTTTTCAAACTGATTGATACAACTTACAATATCAGGCAATCAAAAGGCCACAACCCCTACTCCATTTTGTTCCTCCCATTTTTCAAAAGCGAACAAATAAGATCACTTGTCGGGAAAAAACATGCCCTCTTTTATTATACTGAAATGAACGGTGAAATAATGTCGGTAAGCCTTGTATTTACAATTAATAAAAAAGCATACGGAATTCTGATGGGCACATCCGGGAAGGGATATAAAGCCGGGATACCCTCTTTTCACCACTATGAAAAGACACGGTTAATGAAAGATGAAGGGTTTGAATACTATAATATTGGAGGAGTGCAGCAAGGACCAAAATATGAAGGCCTGAGGCGCTTCAAGAAGTCACTTGGCGCAAAACCGGTCAGATCAACCGAAGAAGCCACAAAATTCATAAACAAACCTTACAGTTACCTGAACCCGCTGCTTGATACGAAATGTGTGCTGCTTCACATGAATTTTTTCCCCTGGAAATTAAAAAAAGCTGTAATTCAAATCATTGATCTGGCGATCAGGAAAAGAGACCGCTACTGAACTGCGTTAACTCTCCGGTTACTCTTCAGGTAAACAGTCGGCCATATTTTAATTCACTGCCAGCTCCTTCTGAAAAAAGACTGCCAAATCCGGAAGGTCAATTACTCCGTAATATTATCTTCCTGCAAACTACCGTGGAACCAGACGGTCATATCTGGATGGTAAGCTAACCCGTCATGTTATCCTCCCGCAAACTCCTGCATAACAGAGAGTAATCTCAGAAAGGTTAGCAAACCTGTCACATTAATCCCTGCAAGCTCCGCCGGCAAGCTGACTGACACCGCATATAAGAAAAACAATTACTTTCATTATTTTTGGAAAAACCGGTTATCCAATCCCGGAAAGCTATATGTTTTTAATTTGTCTTCCCATTACAATAAAACAACATATTTAAAACCATTAAAAAATACTACCATGAAAAAGAAAAACGAAACAATTTCAGTCCTTTATAAGGTTATTTTAACCCATATCCCTTTAAAGGGAGTAATTTTAACCTTGATAACACTGTTTGCCTTTCAGGCGGCTGCAATCTCCCAGGGCGG
>PUMT01000119.1 GCA_003551495.1 Bacteroidota bacterium | reverse complement strand
TACAGGCGAAACATCACTGTGTGAAAAGAGTATGAATATACTTTACTCAATCGAGCCGGTGAACAATGCCTCTTCATATATTTGGGAAGTACCTCAGGGAGCGGAAATATACAGCGGTCAGGGCAGCAGGCAGATTATTGCAGATTTCCCGGAAGGGAGCAGCAGCGGCAACATCACAGTCACACCGGTTAACAATTGCGGAACAGGCACACCGGCGGAACTTGATATTACAGTAACCCCACTTCCGCATCTTGAACTGAACCCGGTACCGGGCAACATAGACTGCTCTGATAATACAGTAACCCTGTCAGCCTATTCAAATGACAATCCCGGCTGGTGGTGGAGTGCACACAACGGAGGAGAGATAGCGGGCAGTCAGGATGAAAGCAGCGTGGAAGCAAGAAGAGCGGGCACATACAGGGTGACGGCCACCATTAACGGATGCTCATCGACAGGTGAGCTGACTGTGGTAAAGGATGACGCAGCACCGGAAAATGTTTCAATATCACTCCCCGACCCTTCAGTTATAACCTGCAGCAACAGTCAATTAACACTTGAAGCATCAACCACAAGCACATTCCCGGTTAGCTATTCATGGACTGCAAGTGCAGGAGGAAGCTTCGTTTCAGGGCAAAATACATCATCCCCGGTAATAGGCAGCGGCGGGAACTATACCGTAACGGTAAAGAACCTTGAAACAAGCTGTACAGCAGTGAAGTCAGTTATCATACAGGAAGATACAGCACCGCCCGCAATATCTGTGGTCAATCCTGCCGGCAAAAAAATAACCTGCACAAATGGAAGCGTTGAGCTATCCGGATCATCTTCCACATCGGGGGCAAGCTATGAATGGACCGGGCCGGGCAATATATCCGACCCCTCTTCGCAAAACCCGGTTGTGGATGCTCCCGGCACCTACACCCTTACCGTAACAGGGGTAAACGGATGCACATCATCCGCAAATGTACAGGTACAAACAAATTATGATGAGCCCCAGGTTTGGGTTGACAGCAATCCTGATGCAATCGACTGCGGAACGGAAACTGTTACCCTGCACGGCACATCAACAACTGAAGGGTCATCACTGCAGTGGTCGGGACCAGGCATAGTCTCGGGAAGCACCGGGGAGACCCCCGTTGTAAACCAACCAGGCAACTACACCCTTACCGTTACCCACCCTCTCAGCGGATGCACTTCAGAAGCAACCGTTACAGTTGTTGAAGACACTTCTCCCCCTTCAGTCGGTTTCCCTGTGGCACCGGATGACATTAGCTGTTCAAATCCCACAGTGAATATTCAAAGTGAAACATCTGCAGCCTCAGCAAGCTACCAGTGGTCGACCAGTGACGGAGTAATTTCATCGGGAGCAGACCAGGCTGCCGTTACCGTGGCTTCCGGTGGAACCTACACCCTTACAGTTACTGATAATTCGAATAACTGCTCTGCACAAAACAGTATCACGGTAGGGGAGAACCTTGAATCACCTGGTGTTTCGGTTGACACTCCCGGAGTGATAACTTGCAGCGAGCCTGCAATAGAGCTTTCCGCATCCTCACCTGCAAGTCCGGTTAGCGTTCAATGGACAACAACCGACGGGAATATCCATTCCGGAAGCACCACATTCACACCTGAAGTGAACAGTGCAGGGACTTATACCATTACTGTAACCGATCCCTCAAACGGATGCATATCTGAAGAAACGGTCACAGTTGCCGAAGATACCGGTACGCCATCTATAACGATCAACAATAATCCTCCCCCTGTCACCTGCAGCAATCCCGAAGTGCAGCTGAACGGCCATGCCGCAGGTGCATCGCTGATGTGGACGGGACCGCCAGGAGCCACAATAACCGGCGAAACAACCTCCACCCCATGGGTGGACACACCGGGCATATACACACTTGAGGCCACAGGCGATAATGGATGTACATCGACAAAAGAAGTTGAAGTGAGACTGGAGGATGATCTTCCGGAAGAAGTGGAAATAGCTGACTTCGAACATTTAAGCTGCAACAATACAACAACCTTATTGAGGGGAAGTTCCTCAACTGCCGGCGCCACCTTTATCTGGGAGGCAACAGGCGGAGGCAATATTGTAAGCAACCCCAACAGGGAAGAAATAACGGTAGATGAACCAGGTACGTATACAATGACTGTATTCCACCCTGAAACAGGTTGCAGTGAAAGCGTAAGCGTAACGGTGGAAATGGAAGAAAGTGCGCCGGTCATTACATTCCCTGCAGGACTTCCGGATAAAATTACGTGCACAACCCCGGAGGTAACGCTTCAATCGGCCGTTGATCCTGCCAATTCGACGCTGCTGTGGGAAGGCCCCGGCACCATAATTGATAACGGCACCACTACCCCAACTGTTACCGAACCGGGCGAGTATACCCTTATTGCAACACATCCAGGGACAGGTTGTGTTACAACAAAGAGTATTGAAGTGGAAAGCAGCCTTGACCCTCCCCCGGTAGCTATTGTCGACCCGGGAACAGTTACCTGCAGCAGTCCCCAGATCACCATAACAGCCACAACATCCGCTTCCCCTGTGACACCCCTCTGGTCAACGGAAGACGGGAGCATTACGGGAAGTACCGGGAACATGTCAGTTACAGTAGAAAGCGGAGGCACCTACACACTCCTTCTGAGGGACGGCAACAACGGTTGCGAAACGGTTGAACATGTTGTTGTACAGGAGAATACCGAAGCCCCCGAGATCTATGTTGACAGCTCGCCGCCAGATCTGACATGCGCCGGAACAGAGGTGCGGCTTTTCGGTACCAGTCCCACACCCAACGTTACATACCTCTGGGAGGGACCCGGAAATATAAGTGACGAAACCACCGAAACACCGGGCGTAGACCTGCCGGGAGAATATACACTTACCGTAACACGCGCCGACAACGGCTGCAGTGCACAAGCCGCCGTAACAGTGGAAGAGAACATTGCCACTCCTGCTACACCACAGATCCTGACACCAGATGCCCTTTCATGCAATACTGAATGGGTTGCCCTTCAGGTTTCGCCATATATTGAGGGAGTTGACTACATGTGGACAACCACCGGCAGCGGGACTATACTGAATGCGGATTCCGACCGGGCCAAAGTAAATGAACCCGGTGAATATAGAGTTACGGTAACTGACAGGGTAAACGGCTGCACCTCGTTTAATACAGTAAATGTAGCAATGAACAACGATGTAGCGGATGTGGAGATAACCGGTGGACCTTACGGGCTTAACTGCGAAACCGAATCTGTTACATTGACCGGCAGCAGCAGCGAAGGAACAGACCCTGTATGGACTACAGAAGGAGGGCATATTGCTTCGGGGAAAAACAGTTTTGAAGCGGTAGTAACAGCTCCCGGCGAATATACACTAACCGTTCACCACCCTGTGAGCGGATGTCCATCAACTGCAACAGTTACAGTAGACTACACCGAGGATGTGCCTCTCATCAATGTTGACAGTTACCCACCCCTGCTTACATGCGGAAACACATCCGTAACACTATACGGTAGTCCGGACGACCCTTCACACTCCTTTGTATGGTCAACGGCAGACGGGAATATTATTGCGGATGAAACAACCCATACACCTGTGGTCAATATGCCCGGCACTTACGTAATCACCGTTACCAATCCATTGACAGGCTGCTCAAATGAGGCCTCAATTGTGGTTGAAGAAGATACCGAGCCGGCAGAAATATTTTTATCCACTCCCGGAAAGATCACATGTGCAGACCAGGAGGTTCAGCTCAATGCCTCTTCAACTGTAAGCAATGTAAGCTATTTGTGGACAACTGACGGAAGCGGTACCATAAGGGCTGGTGATGAGGAGAAACCCAACCCGGTTGTCCTGTCACCCGGAACATACACACTGACAGTCACCAGGAACTCCAACCAGTGTACTACCTTAAAAGAGGTGGTTGTAGAGGAAAACACCTCTTCACCTCATATATCGGTTAACAAGTCGCCTGACCAGCTCACCTGCGAAAGGGAAGAAGTGGTACTGTCGGGCAGTTCAAACACAGAGGGGGCGTTGTTCAGCTGGACATCGGAAGACGGGCACCCGGTAGCCAATCCTACATCAAGATTCCCCAGGGTAAGCGAACCGGGGAGGTATTTCCTTACGGTTACAGACCCTTCAAACGGATGCGAATCTGTTGACGAAGTGACTGTTACAAGGAACACTGAAACACCGCATATATGGATTACACCCGACCCGGAACAGCTGACTTGCAACAACAGTTATGTTACTCTTGAAGGCAGCTCAAACACCAGCAATGTAAGTTATTCATGGACGGGCCCCGGCAATATAAGCAACCCTTCCAACAACATTGTGGAAGTGGATGCCCCGGGAAGGTATTATCTCACAGTTACAGCCAATGCTACCGGATGCAGTGCCACTCTTTATACAGACGTTGAAGAGGACCGTGTCCCGCTCCCGGCGCCGGACGCTGACAACACTTATGCCTGTGCAGGCAGCGAACCGGAAACACTTACAGCCTCAGGCGAAAATATCCGCTGGTACACCAACAGCAACCTGAACCAGGAGTACCTTGTACACCAGGGCAGCAGCTATACACCTACGGTTACTGAACCAGGAACCTATTACTACTATGTAACACAGACCGGCGGCAACGGATGTGAAAGCGAATACAGGCAGATAGCCTATACGGTAAGAAACCTTCCTGCAAAGCCTGTAACGTCTGATGCAGAAATATGCGAAGGAGCCTCCAACACACAGCTGGAAGCTTCCGGAACATCTGTGAGATGGTACGATGAGCCGGGCGGGGAGGTTATTTCAACCGGACAATCGTTCACACCTGACGCTTCGGTGAGTTCACCCGGTAGTTATGTTTACTATGCCACCCAGACCGACACATACGGATGTGAAAGCAGTCCGGCTGAAGCAACCTTTGTAATAAGGCCTGAACCGTCTGCTCCTGTTGTCACACCTTCGGAAATTGAAATCTGCAAAGTGGAAACCCCTCCGGTATTAAAAGCCCAGGGAGAGAACATCAGGTGGTACGGTTCCGCTACAGCTTCAACTCCGCTTTATTCAGGGAATGATTTTATTCCTGCAGCTTCAACCACCGGCAGCCATACATTTCATGTATCGCAGACCAGCACATACGGCTGTGAAAGCGAAAGAAGCTCCGCAACACTGAATATTCGGGAAGCACCCCAGAAATTCGATGTCACCGGGGGAGGGACATTTTGCGAAGGTGACAATGGTATTGAGATAGGGCTTGACGGCTCAACCGATGGAATTGAATACACCCTTTGGCTGGAAGGCTCAACAGTATCGGCAAATGCAACCGGAACAGGAGATGCTTTAAGTTTCGGGTTTATTGATATTCCGGGCAGCTACACAGTAACAGCCACCAACGCATACGGCTGTACTGCCGGAATGAACAGCGCAGCCACAGTAACCATGACCCCTCTGCCCGGCAAACCAGAACCGGTAACGGGAACCTCTGCCGTTTGCCAGGGCAGCACTGATATACTTTACGAAACCGCTGCAATTGAAGGAGCAACATCATATATATGGAACCTGCCCGATGGAGCGGTCATCTCCTCAGGATCGGGAACACGTTCAGTATATGTTGACTTTTCATCTGCTGCACAGAGCGGTACAATAAGAGTTCGTGCAGCAAATACCTGCGGCCAGGGGCCTGTATCCGACGGCTTCAATGTAACAGTGGAAAGGCTGCCGGAACCGGCCGGCAGCATAATTGCCAGTCCGGACAACGAAAATGTCTGCAGGGGAGATACCGGAGTGATCTATGAAGTAGAAGAGATAACCCATGCTACAGGTTATGAATGGCAACTCCCTGCCGGCGCAGAAATAGTACAGGGTGAAGGCTCCAGAACCATCAGGGTAGGCTTTGCACCCGATGCTGCTACAGGCAGTCAGACGGTCAGGGTCAGGGGAGTAAACGACTGCGGCGAAGGTACTATTTCCCCGCCCTTTACAGTGGTGGTAGATGCCCCGCCGGCGGTTAATGCCGGGGCCGACAAGGGGATATGCGGAACCGAAATAACGCTGAACGGAAGTGAGATACCTGCAGGGGCAGCAGCAACCTGGGAAACCATTCAGGGATACGCAAACTTTTCCGCAACCGATGTTCACAACCCCCAGCTATCAGAAGTTGCAATGGGAGAAAATATATTCGTGTACTCAGTAAGCCGGAATGCCTGCACTGCAACTGATACGGTTAAGGTGACCAATAACCAGCTTCTGG
This sequence comes from Bacteroidota bacterium, assembly GCA_003551495.1. Taxonomy (GTDB): domain Bacteria; phylum Bacteroidota; class Bacteroidia; order Bacteroidales; family PUMT01; genus PUMT01. The sequence goes on along the minus strand of PUMT01000119.1, from coordinate 20,841 downwards.
TGGATGCAGGAAAAGACAAAATAATATGTTCGGAAGAGGTTATCCTTTCGGGCTCTGCACTTCCTGAGGGAGCAACTGGATTGTGGACTGTTGCGGAGGGTTCGGCATCTTTCTCCGGAGCAAACAGTCCCAATGCAACAGTATACAATTTGGGTCAGGACGATAACAAGTTATACTGGACTGTCACAAAGAACGGCTGTGAATCAACCGACTCAGTGATAATTACCAATCACCGCCCATCTCCGGTTGATGCCGGACCTGCACAGGTATCCTGCAACGGCGAAGCATGGCTCCAGGCACAAGATCCACTGGCAGGACAGGGAGAATGGTCGGTTATCACAGGGGGAGGCAATTTTGACAACAGGAACGATCCCGGCACAAGAGTCCATAATCTGGACAAGGGCACCAACAAACTTGCGTGGACAGTGACCAGACACGGATGCACACTTTCAGATACCGTATTGGTTGAAAACCTTGAAACGGTTTACAGTTCAGGTACAGACCGCACGCTTTGCGATTCGCGGACTACACTTGACGCCGCTCCGCTGCCCGGCGGAGCAACCGGCGAATGGTCGGTTTACAGGGGGTCGGCTGTATTCATGGACAATAACAGTCATGATACCCAGGTAACCGGACTGGCACAGGGGGAGAACCAGCTGATATGGACTGTAAGTAAGGATGAGTGCATTTTCAGGGACACCCTCCTGCTGGTAAACAATACTCCTTCACAGGCCTATGCCGGACCTGACCAGGAGGTAACAGTAAATGAAGTGCAGCTTGAAGCAAATGACCCTGCCATTGGGACAGGCAGCTGGTCAATAATTAGTGGAGGGGGAGACTTTGACGATCAGAACCTGAATAGTGCATATGTAACAAACCTGGTGCCGGGCACCAATGTTTTCAGGTGGACTGTGACATATGAAGGTTGTGAATCAACCAGCGATGTCACAATAGAGAACGGAAGCATTGAGTCTGTTTTTGCAGGGGAAGACCAGGTGCTGTGCGAGAATGAAACTGTGCTGAACGCAGCCGAGCCACCGTTTGGGTTTGGTGTGTGGACTGTACAGCAGGGTTCTGCACAATTTGATGACAACCAGAGAGGTGATACCCGTGTAACCGGTCTTGCCCCCGGAACCAATATTCTCCGTTGGAGCGTTTCAGTGGGCTCAACCGAATACTATGATACGGTTATCATTGTCAATAACAAACCATCCCATGCAAATGCTGGTCCAAACCGTTCAATATGTTCCGACTCTTTCACCCTGGCCGGCAATGACCCGTTGATAGGTACAGGCAGGTGGACTCTGGAAGGGGGCTCGGCTGATATAGAAGATAACGAACTGTATAATACTGGTGTGGAAAATCTGTCCAGGGGGAACAATGTTTTCAGGTGGACGATAACCAATGCCAACTGCGTTTCGTCTGATGTAGTCGTTATTTCAAACGACCTGCCTACCGAAGCGGATGCAGGCCCCGACCAGGAATCCTGTTCCGGCACCGCCGAACTCTATCCTAATACACCCACTGTAGGAACGGGGGAATGGAGTGTGATAAGCGGTTCAGGGCAGTTCGAAGACAATTATGTGTACGGACTGGCAAATGGAGAAAACCACCTGCGATACACAATAAGAAATAACCAGTGTACTTCGCATGACGACCTGATAGTAACAAGCCACAGGCCGACAGAGGCAAATGCAGGTTTCGATACTGGAGTCTGCACCGACAATATCCGTCTATCAGCCAATGCACCCAATACAGGTATTGGCGAAACAGCTGAGTGGACGGTAATAAACGGCTCCGGCACATTTGACGATCCAACCTCTCCTTCTGCTAATGTAACTGACCTGGCTCCAGGAAAAAATATTTTCAGGTGGACTATTTACAACGAGGGATGCGTAAGTTATGATGAAATTGTTGTAAGCTACGACTTTATAGAAGCCGATGCAGGTTGGGATATAACTACCTGCGAATCTGAAGTTATGCTGAATGCCAACAATCCGGGCAACGGTACCGGACAGTGGAGCGTTGTGGGAGGTTCCGGCTCAGCAAGATTCGAAAACCCCAACAGTCCGGGTACCCGGGTAACAGGACTCGACAGGGGCAACAATATTCTGAGGTGGACTATCACCAATAACTCGTGTGTCTCATTTGACGAGATAACCGTTGTGAACAACAGTCCGAGCGACGCTTTTGCCGGCTCAACACGCTCTATATGCTCAGACGAAACAGTTATGTCGGCGCGTGAACCCCTGGTTGGAACCGGAACGTGGAGCATTATCAACGGATCGGGCGATTTCGGGGATGAGAATTCCCCGGTTTCAAGCGTTACCAACATCAGTCCGGGCTCCAACACTTACAGGTGGACAGTTACCCATGAGGGCTGCACCAGCACCAGCGAGGTGGTTATTAACAACAACCAGCCGCTTCATACAGATGCCGGGGAAGATCAGGTGCTGTGTGAAGACCATGCGTATCTGACTGCCAACCTGCCTCAGCTGGGCGAAGGTGTTTGGAGTATAATAAAGGGCTCTGGTGTGATAGAAGACCCCTATTCCAATGAAACGGTTATTAGCGGACTGGCACCTGATGAGAATATTCTGAGGTGGACTGTAACTGAGGGGCAATGCTCGGAATACAGTGAAATAAGGATTGTGAACAACAAACCGACCACAGCACAGGCCGGGCCGGACAGGACAGTATGCGAGGACAACGTTGTACTGGACGGCAACATGCCCCTTCAGGGCACCGGCAGTTGGAGCGTAATAAGCGGTTCTGGCAACTTTGACGATGAAGGGTTCCATAATACAAATGTCAGCGGTCTTTCGAGGGGAAACAATGTATTCAGGTGGACGGTGACAAAGGAGAACTGTACATCAACCGAAGATGTGGCAATACGCAATGATATGCCCACTGTTCCCGATGCCGGAAGCGATATTTCAATATGCGGCAACTCGGCAGAGCTCAATGCAACCAATCCAGTTTACGGAACAGGTGAATGGAGCGTTATGAGCGGGTCAGGAACTTTTGATGATAAAAACAGGTATAATACTACTGTAACCGGTCTGGGGCAGGGAACGAACGTTCTGAGATGGAGGATAACCAACAATAACTGCTCACTTTCGGATGAGATTGCCATTACTAACAACATGACAGACATATATGCCGGTCCCGACCAGGTAGTTTATGAAAACACAGCACAGCTCTCGGGTAACGAGCCTCTCAGAGGCAACGGCATCTGGTCACTTTACGCCGGTAACGGGGAAATAGAGGATCCCTCTTCACCGGATACATGGGTAACAGGACTCTCGGAGGGGGCAAACACCTTTGTATGGTCTGTAGAGATAGACGGTTGTGTATCTTCAGATGAAGTGCAGATAATGTATTTCAGGATGCCCACAGCTTCATACAGCGTAAGCAGGGAAGAAGGATGCCCTCCGCTGAATGTAAGGTTTACCAAAACTACAGGTGAAAGCTACCCGTTCAGGTGGGAGTTCGGCGACGGAAATATCTCTCTTGAAGAGAACCCGGTACACACATACGAGGAGCCGGGGAAATACATATCCAGACTCGTTGTTACCGGACCTGACGGGGAAGAGATCACAACAGAGCGTGTAATAACGGTACATGAACCGCCGGAAGCCGTATTCCAGCTAACACCCACAGAAATTTACATACCTGATGACGAACTGGTGTGCTACAACTACTCGACCAATGCTGCCAGTTACCTCTGGAATTTCGGTGACGGCAACACAAGCGAGGAATTCAGTCCGGTACACACCTACGAAAGAGAAGGTGAATTCGAAGTAAGCCTCAAGGTATGGTCTGCAGAAAACTGTGTTGATTCGGTAACATTTCCCAAACCGGTTAAGGTTACAAGGACAACCAGGATAAGGTTCCCTTCTGCATTCAGACCGAATCTTCACGGACCGGGCGACGGCAGGTACAACCCCGGTGAACTGAACAATGAAGTGTTTTATCCCATAATACTCAACGGTGAGATTGAGGATTACAAAATGGAAATCTACAACCGGTGGGGTGTGCTCATATTTGAGACAAACGACCTGGAAATAGGATGGGACGGATACCACAAAGGCAGGCTCTCTTCGGAAGATGTATATATATACAGGGTTAGCGGGGTTTTCAACAACGGTGAAAAGTTCAACTATACCGGGGACTTCCTGTTGCTCAGATAATATGGTAAAAGCATGTAAAAGAAATAACTGATAAAAGATGAAAAAAAGATACCGTAATATGATAAGAACAAAAACACTGCTGCTGCTTTCTTTGTTTTTGATTTGCGGAAAAGATTCAGGAGCCCAGGACCCTCAATTTTCGCAGTTCTATGCAGCTCCCCTTTACATGGGGCCTTCATTTGCGGGTTCAGCTAATATGGGCAGACTGATACTCAATTACAGAGACCAGTGGCCTAAACTGGCAGGGCGCTTTCTGACATATGCAGTTTCATACGACCAGTTCATTCCTTCAATAAACAGTGGAGCGGGGATAATGATACTGCACGATAATTCGGGCAGCGGGAAGCTTACCACTACGAGGGCAGGACTGAATTACTCATACAGAATTCAGGCTGCGAGGAACCTTTTTATTCAGCCCGGACTGCAAATGTATTATTACCAGAGAAAGATAGATTTTGAAAAGCTTGTCTTTTCAGATCAGTATTTCGGGGAGACAATACTCCCTGTAAGCAGGGAAACTCCACCCGAAATGCACCAGGGGCACGTTGATTTCACGACATCACTCCTGGTATATACAGATATGCTTTGGGCGGGGGCAAGTTTTGACCACCTGATGAGACTCAACAACACCATCTCAGAAGACCTCAATTATCTGCCCCTCAGGATATCCATTTATGGTGGACTGAAGATAGACCTTTACGAAAATATCCTGAACAGGGAAGAACAGCATGTAACATTTGCATTTAATTTCAAGAACCAGGCAAATATCTCCCAGCTGGACCTGGGTGCATACTACTTCAGGGCTCCTTTCAGGGTGGGCTTGTGGTACAGGGGAATACCGGTCATGTCTGAATCAACCCACAACGATGCTTTCATCGTATCGGCCGGATTGCTGCATAATCAGCTCTCCCTGAGTTACAGCTATGACGTTACTATATCGAATCTTATAACCTCCACCGGAGGGGCTCATGAGATTGTGCTAATGTATAATTTCAATGCACCGGACATAGGAAATATGAGAAACAGGATAGGGGCAGTACCCTGTCCGCAATTCTGATATTTAACAGTTCAGAACGTAAAGCTGAAAAAATTTATGTTTGGAAAACTTTTGTTTCCAAACAACTATCCCTCTTAAATACATTATTTTGCAAAAAAAATAATTATTTTTACTGTTTGATAGAAAATAATCTTCCGGAATTTTATTAATAGATATAAATAATTTATATTTGCAATCCGTGATGAAAACATAAATCTAATTTGTTGATAACTAAAGTATTTTAAACATGACAAAAGCAGATATCGTAAACGAAATTTCCAAGAGCACTGGAATAGAAAAAGTTACAGTCCAGAAGACAGTTGAAGCCTTTATGGAAACAGTAAAAGACTCACTTTCCAAGAATAACAATGTTTATCTACGTGGTTTCGGCAGTTTCATTGTAAAGAAAAGAGCAAAGAAGACAGCCAGGAATATTTCCAAGAATACTACCATTATTATTCCTGAACACTTTATTCCAGCTTTCAAGCCTTCGAAATCATTTGTCAACAAGGTTAAAACCTACGTGAAATAAACCTTGAATTATATTAATTATTCTATATTATTCTCATGCCAAGCGGAAAAAAAAGAAAAAGACATAAAATGGCTACCCACAAACGTAAAAAACGTTTGCGGAAGAACCGGCACAAAAAAAGGAAATAGGATAACATTTTATCATGTTGCCTTTTTCCCCGCCTTACAATAAACCTAAAGAATCTTTTTCTTTAGGTTTATTATGTTATAAAGGCAACATGAAGTCCGTTTTTCCTATTACAATAACACATAAGGAATTGTGAGTAAAGAATTGATTATTGATGCTGCTTCCTCCGAAATTGTAATTGCATTATTAGAGAACAAACAGTTAACAGAGTTAAACAGGGAAAAAAGTGACGTTCAGTTTACGGTAGGCAGCATCTACCTGGGAAGGGTGAAAAAGATAATGCCCGGACTCAATGCTGCGTTTGTTGACATCGGTTATGAAAAGGATGCATTTTTGCATTATCTTGACCTTGGGCCGCAGTTCCGCACCCTGAACAAGACTGTTCAGCAGATGCAGAACAAAAAGGGCAAGACTCCACACCTGCCCCGTGTAAAGCCCGAACCCGATATTGACAAGGACGGTAAGATTTCCGATGTACTGTCTCCGGGACAACTTGTTCTTGTACAGATAGCCAAGGAACCCATTTCCACAAAAGGGCCGAGGCTAAGCTGCGAGGTTTCCATTGCCGGAAGGAACCTGGTTTTAATCCCCTTTTCAGACAAGGTTTCAGTTTCACAAAAGTTAAGTTCCACTGAGGAAAGAGTCAGGTTAAAGCGGCTGCTTCAAAGTATTAAGCCCAAAAATTACGGGGTTATAGTACGGACGATTGCAGAAGGGAGAAAGGTCGCACTGCTGGATAACGAACTTCGAAACCTTGTTAAAAAGTGGGAAGCAGTTTACGAAAGAATAAGGGGTGCTTCCAAACCCAGAATGGTTTTCCAGGAACTCGACCGCACATCGGCAATTCTGCGGGATATGCTCAATGTTTCATTCAATAATGTATATGTTAACGACGAGGTATTGTACCGCGACATTAAGGAATATATAAATTCCATTGCCCCGGAAAAGGAAAAAATTGTAAAGCTCTACTCAGGCAAAACCCCGATATTTGATCATTTTGGTGTTGAAAAGCAGATAAAAGCGCTTTTCGGCAAAACTGTATCGTGCAGGAACGGTGCATACCTTATTATAGAGCATACTGAGGCTCTTCATGTTATTGATGTGAACAGCGGGAACCGTTTCAAAAAGAGCGATAACCAGGAAGCCACCGCCCTTGAAGTGAACCTTATTGCCGCACAGGAAATAGCCAGGCAACTCCGGCTACGTGATATGGGGGGGATAATCGTTGTGGATTTCATAGATCTTAATTCTGAGCAGAATAAACAAATGCTTTTTGAAAAGATGAAGGAGGCAATGAGTGCTGACCGGACTAAACACAATATTCTTCCACTGAGCAAATTCGGACTGATGCAGATAACCCGGCAAAGGGTCAGGCCGGAAATGAACATAAAGACTATGGAGGAGTGCCCTTCATGCAAAGGCAGCGGAGAAATAAGTCCATCGATCCTGCTGGTGGAAAAAATTGAAAAAGACCTGGAAGGAATAATCGATGCCTATAAAACCAGAAATATCCTCATAAGAGTTCATCCCTTTGTTGAGGCTTACCTTAAAAAGGGCATTTGGCCGTTAAGGAAAAGATGGTCTTTAAAATACAGGTGCCTGTTAAAGGTAATGCCCATGGATTCTTATCCGTTGACTGAATACCGCTTTTTCAACGGAGACGGGGAAGAGCTTTATACCGATCAGTAACATTCAGTTTTTATGCGTACAAATAAGGTTAATTAAACTAATATTCAAAAGTTATTATAGTTTGTCAATCAAGCACATTACTCTTTTACCGCATAGAACCCCTGTGTTTGTTCAACTCTATTTGTCTGCTGAAGGCTGAAGGAGGCTTCATTATATTTATTTGCAAACATTTTTCGTTATTTTACGTTAGCACTTCAAACCTGAAAAAATGTTTATAAAAAGGTCAACTTTTTTGTTTTTATTTTTCCTGATACCTGCATTTGCGGGTTTTGCACAGATTCTGGAACCTGTAACATGGGATTTCAGGAAAGAAAGGGTGTCTGAAGATGAAGTAAAGCTGGTATTCACCGCCAACATTGACGACACCTGGTACCTCTACTCAACTGATGTGCCTCCCGGCGGTCCTGTCCCCACAACATTCAGCTTTGAAGAATCCCCGCATTATGAGCTTGCAGGGGGGATAAATCCCGAAACCGAATCTTACAGGAAATTTGACCCCACCTTCGAAATGGACCTTGACCTCTACAGTGAAGAGGCTGTCTTCTCGCAATCTGTTGACATACTGACTGAAGAGCCTTTTTTCATAGAGGGTTACGTTGAATTTATGAGCTGCGATGACACCCGGTGCATGCCCCCGCAACAGTCTGAATTCCGCTTCAGCATTAATGCAGCCGAGGAAGCAGAAGCGGAAACTGCTCCGCCTGACACCGCTGAGGTGCCCGGAAGAGACCGTTCCCTGTGGATGTTCTTTTTTATATCTTTTCTTGGTGGACTGGCTGGACTGCTGACCCCCTGCGTCTTTCCACTTATTCCGATGACCGTTTCATATTTTATGCAGAAACAGTCTAACAGGCTTAACTCAATTCTAAGTGCACTGGTTTTCGGTTTGTCAATAATTGGGATCTATACCGGGATCGGGCTTCTTGTTTCCCTTACAACCGTAGGAGCAGGCTTTACCGGTTCACTCATAACACACTGGATACCGAATACCATTTTCTTTATTCTGTTCATTATTTTTGCAGCTTCCTTCTTTGGAATGTTTGAATTGACCATTCCCGGGAGCCTTGCAACCAAAACAGACAAGAAAGCAGACAGGGGTGGTGTTGCAGGATCCTTTTTCATGGCACTTACACTTGTGATAGTATCACTTTCCTGCGTTGGGCCCATCGTGGGCGCCATACTGGTACAGGCAGCATCCGGAATGGGGACGGAACCTGTTATAGGGATGCTTGGGTTTTCGATTGCTTTTTCACTCCCTTTTACACTGCTCGCAATATTCCCCTCATATCTGAACAAACTGCCTAAGTCAGGCGGGTGGCTCAACTCTGTCAAAATAGTACTGGGGTTCATTGTCCTTGCTTTCAGTCTGAGGTTCCTTTCGTTGATTGACCAAAGCTATCACCTGGGAATACTGGGGCGTGAAATATTTATCGCCTTCTGGATAGTACTTTTCACATTGCTGGGCTTTTACCTCCTCGGCAAGATAAGGTTTGCAAATGACAGCAAGCTGGAACATATTGGAGTGCCAAGATTATTCCTTGCAATTGCATCTTTCACATTTGTGGTTTACCTTATTCCGGGAATGTTCGGCGCACCTCTTAAAGCTGTATCATCAGTGCTGCCTCCGGAGCATACCCATTCATTCAACATTCGTTCAATTGTTTCTGAAGCGGCGCCGTCAGGAAGTACAGTCCATGCCACTGCTCTCTGCGAGGATCCGAAATATGCCGACTTCCTTCACCTGCCCCACAACCTTGAGGGTTATTTCGACCTTGACCAGGCAATTGCCTGTGCAATGGAACTTGACAAACCGCTTTTTGTTTACTTCTCAGGACATGCATGCTCCAACTGCAAGCAAATGGAGGCGAGGGTGTGGTCCGACCCTTCAGTGCTTCAAAGGCTGAGGGAAGACTACGTGATAGTAACACTTTATGTTGACGAAAGAAACAGGCTTCCTGAAGAAGAATGGTACACTTCTGAGTTTGACAACAGGGTTAAAAGAACAATCGGACAACAAAACCTCGATTACCAGATCACAAAGTTCAACACCAACACTCAGCCCTTTTTCGTTTTGATGGATCACAACCAGGAAAAGCTGGTGCCGCCTTACGGATACAGCCTGAGCATTGAAGGGTTCAGGGAATTTCTTGACAGCGGCACAGATGCTTATACCGGTGGCAATTAAATTAAGCGGATAAACTGCCTGCAGCAACAGCCATTTTTAAACCGGAAAAACTCCTTTTGCAGAAATAATTAAAAATTGATTTTTTACCGGGTCCTGCCGGAAAGATATCTGACTGCAAGTGATAAAAGTATCAGAATTGTGAATAAAAGTGCAATACGACCGATATAGTCGCCGCTGGCAACATAAAATGTGATATTCTCCCCCGGCACAACCCCGCCTTCAACCACAGTACGCTCCTGCCAGTTGCCGTACTCCACTATAATTCCGCGGCTGTCAATAATTGCTGATATACCGGTATTGGCACTTCTGGCAACCGGCCTTCGCGTTTCTATTGCCCTAAGCTGCGATTTGCGGAGATGCTGCAAATATCCGTTTGTCCCCCTGAACCACCCGTCATTTGTTATAATTACAAGAATCCCTGCGCCACCAGCAGCGACATCGGCCGCAAGCCTTCCATAGGCAGATTCAAAACAGATCAGTTGGCCTGCATCCGCCACTCCGGAAGGGCAGCTGAACACTCCCGGTGAATCGCCCCGCGAATAGATGCCTGCAACACCTCCAAGATCCAGCATCATAAAAGGGGGGACGGGCATAAAGCGGTGAAAGGGAAGATTTTCCACACCGGGCACAAGCATTATTTTGTGGTAAATCTGCATGGGGTCTTTTGGGGAAAGCTGAATTGAAGAGTTGTAAATCCTGAAGCAAATATCCTTTTCCGTGCATTTACGTAATGTCAGGTCCGGTTCGTTGCAGTCAGCTTCCTCAAAAAGCGTGGCTCCCAAAATAACACTCTTTGACTTTCCCTCTTCAAGCAACTTTTTTAATGGACCAAGATGTGGATTTGATTTACCAATCCATACACTGTCAACTGCCGTTTCAGGTGCAATTATGATGTCTGTTTCATCAAACCGCGACAGGGCTGCCAGATCAGCAAGGTCCTCCGCCCTTTCATACCTGTCAGTCCCTTCAAACTTCTCAGTATAGGGATCGAGATTGGGCTGCAGAATAGTAACCCTGACCTTCCCGCCATTATTTTCAGGGATTCTGTTAAAAAGCGACTGCGATACAATGAGTGGCACGGCAACAAAGGCAGCTGTAAGAACGATCTTTACTGCATTTTGAAGTGGCTTTCCTTCATTTATATAGCTCCGCCATATTGAAAAAAGAAGCACATTTACCAGCAAAACCCAAAGAGAACCTCCGGCTGCACCAGTATACTCGTACCATTGTATGTGGCTTATCCCGGAAGCAAAACCGTTCCCCAAATGCAGCCACGGCCAGGAGAGGTCCCCCCACAGCAGCAGATACTCATATGCAAGCCAGTAAAAGATAAAAGAAGCGTAAGCCGAACGTTCTCCCGCAATTTTTCTTGTCACCGCAAAAAGAAGGAAAACAAAAGTCATCAGCAGGGTGTTGAGAATTATTACGGCAGCTCCTCCAACCAGATGAACTGAAGACAACCACCACACGGCCACTATATTCCATGAAACAAAGCAGGCAAAAGCATACGGGAAAACAGAAAAAACCCTCTCCCCTCGCAGGTAAAGCCGCTGGTCAACGAAAAAAAGCGGAATAAAAGCAATGAACAGCACAAACCCGCTTATACCGTTCCATGCCAGTCCGGCGGCAACACCTCCTGCAACGGACAAAGCATACATTTTAACGCGTGTCATAAAGTCACATTTAGGATTTGATAACCGGCAGATTTTTTTTCATATTAACCATATATACCCCGAACAAAATTACGGCAGACCAGATTACCTGAATAATACCGAACATTTCACCGTCCATCACCCCCCAGAAAACAGCAAAAATAGGGATAATATATGTTACTGAGGCTGCAAAAATTGCCGTTGTGTACTTTATAAGAATATTTATAAGAATTATTGCAAGGAAACTGGCCAAAAAAGCAAGAGTTGATACGGCAAAAAGGCTCTCCCTGAAAACGGGCGAATTGACCGCTTCTGAAAAATCGCTGAACAGCAGGTATGTTCCCGCTACAGGGCCTATAAATAAAAATCCCAGGGATGCTATGGCCACTCCGTCAAGATCTGTTAGTTTGTACTTTATCTCATTGACATTTATACCATAACCAATGGTAGCAAGCACTACAAAGATTGCATACCAGTCGTTTACCCTTATTGTATTCATACTGTTAATACTGATTACAAGGCCAACAGCACCGGCAAGTCCCAAAGTCAAGCCCGCTGTATTAATCAGCCTCACCCTGCTGCTATAGAAAATCAGACCTACAACCAAAGTGAATATGGGTGTAAGTGAATTGAGTATTCCTGCAAGTGAGCTGCTTATTTCTGTCTGGGCTGTTGCAAAAAGAAAGGCAGGTATTGCATTGCCTATAAAGCCAACCTTGAGCAAAGGTTTCAGGTTGTACCTGTTGAGTTTTTTCAGGTTTGCAATAATGAGCGGAATATAAAAGATGAAAGCAAAGAATACTCTCATTGCCCCCACCTGCATATTGGAAAAGGAAGTGAGCCCCCTTTTCATAAGGATAAAGGAAGCTCCCCATATAAATGCAAGCAGAATAAGCAGCAGCCACTGCCAGACCTTCTTTTCAAGATTTATAAATTTCACGGCAAACAGCAAATTAATCTGCAAAGATAATACTAAATAGCCCCTGCTCAACCCCCTGCAACCAAAATGATATAAACAAACAAGGACAGCCGCAGGATTAAGTGCCCTATTCAGGATCAATATCACATTAATCCGTCGATACTTGTCACTAACCGTACTGTTGAGATAAGAACTTCACCGCGTTGAAATTTGGTCTTTTCGCATTGCAGGATTATATTGCAGTGGTTAAACTCATCTCTTTTTTAAAATAAAACAACTGCTGATGGAAGAATACAGAATATATTCAGGCGGAAGGTTCATCCGAACAAACAAAGAACTCGAAGTAAGCAACCCCTGGGACGGAAGTGTTTTTGCAAAAACTTTCCTGGCAGGAAAGGAAGAGCTTGATGAGGCTATCCTGAAGGCACAAAAAGTCAGGAAAGAAATGGCTGAACTTCCTTCATACGAAAGGTACGGGATACTGATGACCATTGCCGGTGAAATATCGTCCAAAAGGAAGCACCTTGCTTCGGTATTATCGCAGGAATCGGGCAAGCCCATAAAGCACGCCCTTGCCGAAATTGACCGGGCGTCGCAGACATTCACTGTTGCAGCTGAGGAATCGAAACGCCTTCCCGGTGAATATATGTCGATAGACTGGACTCCTGGCGGAAAGGGCAGGGAAGGGATACTGAAATATTTCCCGGTGGGAATAATAGCGGGGATAGCCCCTTTCAACTTTCCCATGAACCTGGCTGTACACAAGATAGCTCCGGCAATTGCATCAGGGTGCCCGATAGTACTGAAGCCTGCACGCTCCACTCCTCTTTCGGTTCTGGAACTTTCTAAAATTGTTCACCTCACATCGCTTCCCGGGGGAGCCCTTTCTGTTTTGCCGATGGACCGGGAATCGGGCAACGCACTTGTAACCGATAACCGTTTTGGCAAACTGAGCTTCACCGGCTCCCCTTCAGTTGGATGGAAAATGAAGGAAAATGCCGGGAAGAAAAAGGTGACACTTGAACTGGGCGGAAATGCAGGAGTAATTGTAACCCAATCGGCCGACATGAATACGGCAGTAAGAAAATGCATTACAGGGGGGTTTGCTTACTCCGGACAGGTGTGCATTCACGTTCAGCGAATTTTCGTTCACAGCTCAATATTCGGAAGTTTTTCAGAAAAGTTTGTTTCCGGAGTCAGGGACCTTAAGTCAGGCAATCCGGCTGATGAGGATACCGATATTTCGGTGCTGATTGACGAGGAAAATGCAAAAAGGGTGGAAAAGTGGATAAATGAATCTGCAAAGCAGGGAGCAAAAATTCTGACCGGCGGCAAAAGGAGGGGCTCGTTCGTTGAACCAACCGTCATTACAGGAACAACACCCACCATGAATGTCTGTTCACAGGAGATTTTCGGGCCCGTTGTGGTTATTGAACAATATGATGACTTCCGGAAGGCTGTGGATATGGTAAACGATTCGGAATACGGACTGCAGTCCGGTGTCTTTACAAACCGGATAGATGAAATGAACTACGCATTCAACAATCTTGAGGTGGGGGGTATAATGATAAACGATGCTTCCACTTTCAGGGTTGACCATATGCCTTACGGCGGTGTTAAGGATTCCGGCTTTGGGCGCGAAGGGATAAGGAACGCCATTTTTGAAATGATGGAACCCAGGCTAATGGTTAAGAACAGCTATTAAAATTTATTTGGACGGATCGTTGCCGGGCACTATTTTTGCAGCGAAAATTTGCCGTTATTACTAACATAGACGGGTGAACGATGTATTTAATATTGTTTCTCAAAGGGGTGCTGATAGGGCTGATAGCATCAGTACCGCTTGGCCCCATTGGTGTTCTTTGTGTTCAGAGAACACTTAATAAAGGGAGGATCTCAGGTTTTTTTTCAGGAATGGGAGCAGCGATCGCAGACACTTTTTTTGCGATCGTAGCAGTGCTTGGACTTACATATATAATCAATTTTGTTGAACAACAGCAGTTTTATATACGTTTGACAGGAGTGTTTTTTCTGATATTTCTGGGTTTAAGGATCTTTTATACCAATCCGGTTTTACAGATGAGAAAGCAAAGGCTGAACAGGAGCAACCTTTTGGAGGATTTTTTATCCGTCTTTATAATAACACTTACCAATCCGCTTGCCATCTTTATTTTTATTGCCGCTTTTGCAAGTTTCGGACTTGTGGCTGATAAAGGCAGTTATATTTCCCCCTCATTCCTGGTGTCGGGTGTTCTGGCAGGGGCAGCCTCATACTGGTTCCTGCTGTCAAGCATGGTAAATATTTTCAGAAAGAGTTTCAGGCTAAGGCGACTTTGGTGGATAAACAAAATTGCCGGCGTAATAATTGTTTTTTTCGGATTAGCCACATTTATTTTCCTTTTTTTCACGTAAACCACGCCAGTTCAACTGCATGCGAGGGGGGGGGCAGTAGCAAACAAAAAACCAATCAGTTATGAAGCTTATAGGATCTGAGGATATTTTCAGGATTGCCAGACTTAAGAAGCTGGGGAGTAAGGGACTTTCAAGATTTTTGATGCTTGTTATGAAATTTAACAAAATAAACAAGCTTTATTCAAAAACCTATCAATCTGACGGTTTAAGTTTCACGGATGCCATAATAAAGGAGCTGGACCTGAGGTATGAAGTGAGTGATGAAGACATGGCCAAACTTCCTGAAAAGGGACCTTTCATTGTTGTTTCAAATCATCCCTACGGGGGAATTGACGGACTTTTACTTATAAAGATAATCGGGGATAAAAGACCTGACTTCAGGATGATTTCCAATTTCCTCCTTCAAAGAATAGAGCCGCTAAGGGATCTCACCTTACCGCCTCTGCAGAACGAAGCCTGCCGGGAAGGAATGCTTGATCCGGAAAGTGTTGAACTGGCAGGCAACCATCTTAACGAGGGGAAGCCCCTGGGTGTTTTTCCTGCCGGCACTGTTTCAACCCTGAACGAGGAATGGACTGAGGTGACCGACAGGGAATGGCAATATCCGATGCTGAAATTCATCAGGCAGGCCAAAGTTCCAGTTATACCAGTATGCTTCACGGGAACAAACAGCCGGATATTTCATATTCTTGGACTTGTACACCCGATGCTGCGTAATGTAAGGCTCCCCTCTGAGCTTTTCAACAAGAGAAAAAAAGTTATAAGGATCAGAATAGGAGCCCCGGTTACAGTTGCAGAACAAAATGAAATGAGCGACATTTCCCGTTTTGGCAGGTTTTTAAGGGCAAAGACATATGCTCTCGGGACTACAACGGAGGTGAAAAAGTTCTTCAACTATTCACTTCGCCGTTCTCCCAGGGTGGAGCCGGTTATCGAACCAGTTCCGCAGGAGAAGCTGGAAATAGAGATAGAAAAGATCAAAAAAAGCCATCTTCTTTTCAGAAGCAGCAATTTCTCGGTCTTCTGCGCACCAACAATGGAGATCCCCAACCTTACACTTGAGATAGGGCGGCTGCGGGAGATCACCTTCAGGGATGTGGGTGAAGGAACCAACAGGAAGATAGATATTGATGAGTTTGACCTCTATTATAATCAGCTGTTTGTCTGGGATGACCAGTCCCGCAGGATTGTGGGAGCTTACAGGGTGGGCAAGGGAAAGGAGATAATGGGCAGGTACGGGGCGAAGGGTTTTTATATACACAGCCTGTTCAGAATTAACAGAAAATTCTACCCTGTACTGAACAGATCGCTTGAACTCGGACGCTCATTTATTGTGAAAGAGTACCAGAAAAAACCCATGCCATTATTCCTTTTATGGAAAGGGATCCTCTATTTCCTTATAAAAAATCCTGAATACAGGTACCTGACAGGACCGGTAACGATCAGCAACCGCTTCTCCAACTTATCGAAAAGCCTGATAATTGAATTTGTTAAAAAAAACTTCTACAACAAAGAGTTTGCTAAACATATAAAACCGAGGAACAATTTCAGGGTAAGAGCCACAAATGTTGACACAGGTGCTATACTGGGAGAATCTGACGACCTGTCGAAACTGGACAGACTAATAAGCGATATTGAGCCCAGCAGCTACCATATTCCGGTATTGCTGAAAAAATACCTCAAAACAAGCGGCAGGATCATAGGGTTCAACATCGATCCCAAATTCAACAATGCTCTTGACGGACTGCTGATAATGGACCTTTTCGATGTCCCTATGGAAACCATAGAATCCCTTTCCAAAGAGATAAGTGACAAGTCACTATTGGACAGGTTCAGTGACCATGGTGGAAATGAATCCGGCCAGGTTTGAATACCCCTGTTGTGGTTATTGTTGCCTTTCAGGTACAATACCGAAATAAGGAAAAACGTTGCATTTTGAAACTGATACATAAAAAAAAAATATATTTTATTACCTTAGCCACTTAAATAAACTGGTAAGAGCACAGCATTATCAGAGTTTAAGGGTACAACAGCCAACCATTTCACCCGGCGGAAAATGTGAAGGAAAGTGTTCTGAATAACAGGCTGAACCGGGAAAAAGATATGAATTAATTGAATAATTAACCAAATTACTTTAATATGAATTATTTAAGATTTTTGAAGTTATCATCGTTTTTGCTTTCACTGTTAATAGTCTCTTCCTGTGCACCATCGGAAGAACAGTTGCAAAGGAAAGCCGCCGAGATACACAGTCAGGTTCTCACTGTCGATACCCACTCGGATACTCCAATGTTAATGATGAGAGGTTATGACATGGGAAAAAGAAATCCCAGTGATGAAAGTCCCCAAATGGATTACCCGAGAATGGTGGAGGGCGGACTGGATGCGGCCTTTCTGGTTGTTTACCTTTCCCAGGGACCTCTGACTGAAGATGGGTATGATGCTTCACATGAAAGGGCGCTCAGCCTGTTTGAAGTAATTCACGAATCCATTGAAGAAAACAGTCATATTGCTGAGCTGGCGCTGACTGCTGATGATGCTTACAGAATTGCTGAAGAAGGTAAAAGGGCAATATACCTGTGCGTTGAAAACGGTTACCCGATAGGGAAGGACATTTCACGCCTTCACAAGTATTATGACCTTGGAGCCCGTTATATGACCCTTTCCCACAGCAGGCACAACCAGATCTGTGCATCCTCAACCGATACTTCCGAACCTCCGCATGAGGGTTTGTCGGATTTCGGAAAGGAAGTTGTAAGGGAAATGAACCGCCTCGGCATGATAGTCGACATTAGCCACATCGCCGACCAGTCCGTTAAGGACGTTCTTGAATTAACAGAAGCACCTGTTCTGGCAACCCACTCCAATGCAAAAGCTGTACAAGACCACCCGCGAAACCTGAATGACGAACTGCTGAGAATGATCGCTGACAACGGCGGGGTTGTGCATGTTACTTTTGTAAGCTCCTTTGTCGCCCCAAGGGAGCCCAACCCGGAACGCGACTCGGCAAGGGCTGCAGTCAGGGAAAAATGGGATGATTTTGAAGGACTGACAGATGAAGAAATGGAGCAGGCAAGGGAAGAATGGGACGAAGTAAACAGGAGGTATCCCGTTAAAAGGGCAACCGTTTCAGACCTTGTCGACCACATAGATCATATAGTTGAAGTAGCAGGCATAGAGCATGTTGGAATAGGGAGCGATTTCGACGGAGGAGGAAGGCTTGAAGACCTGAACGATGTTACGGAGCTGGGGAATATAACACTTGAACTGGTAAGACGCGGTTACAGTAAGGAGGAGATAGAAAAGATCTGGTCAGGTAATTTTATGCGTGTATTCCGTGAAGTAGAAAATGTTGCACAAAGACTTGAAGAGGCAGCAGTTGCAAACTGATTTGCCGGTTTAACCAATATCAAAAGGGAGTTCCGTTCAGGAACTCCCTTTTTTATTTGTATCAGTCCCGTATATTTTCAAGCAGGCGTAAAACAAGTAAGCGTATTCCGGAATAAATTGAAGTTATTTCCATAATCACACTTTTTTGCCTCCGTTTTTTCAATACAAAGGCTATAAATTTTAAAACCCCTGCATACATTTTTTTATATTCCGCCGCAACCAGTCCGGTTAAAAACAAAGCCACAATCAACAACACAACTGCCGAAAGGGGGAGATAAAATGAAAGTATAATTCCAATAAGCAGATAATTGGCCGGCACAAGGAAAAAACCCATAACAAACTTGAATGAACTTATAAAAAGGGGGTCGGTTATCTTTTTCAGTACAAAGTGTATTATGGACAATGGTATTATATGCGACACCATGCCGGCAACATAAACGGGAAATAACAGAATAAGGATGGCAAGGCGGGAAGCAATGGCAACGGTGCCTGGCGACTTCTCAATTACTTCATGGCCCAGGTTGTTTTCTTCAAGATGTGATTTAAGTTTATCGGTTAGAGTAGCCAGTTCGGCAAACCATCCGGGAGGATCTTTTTCCGTTGAGTTAATTTCTGCAGCAACCTTTCTGGATATATCAAACCTGTCGCGGGGGGATCTGCCCGACTTTCCCGTGCGTATTGCAACCATTACAGCAATATCGAGTATCAACTTGTTTCTTTCATAATGCCTTGCATTCCTTATATCTATCATAAGTCCGGATAACGAAGCAGTCAGGTCACTCCTCATCCTGCCCAGAGCCTTTGCAGCATTATCCATGTAAAGTAGTTTATAATCTGATATCCGCAGGGGGTTGCCGAAACTGATCGTAATATCTTCCCGGAAAAGATAATGGTTCGAAAAATCTATCCCAACAGGAACTATTGAGAGGTTGAGGTTTTCGTTGTCTTCCACAGCCTTAAGTGCTATTCTGAAGATCCCTTTTTTCAGCGGACGAAGCCTTTTCCTTTTCCCATGGGTCCCTTCCGGCATTATGCCAATGGATCCTCCATAACGAAGTATCCGGGCCGTAAAGTCAAAAATTTCACTGTTTTCCTGAAGTGTTTCGACCCCGTCTGATATACGGTAAACCGGCATAATCCTGAAAAATCGAAGCACCCTTGCCCTGAGAGGATTCCTGAATATATCGGATCTGGCAAGAAAAACCGGCTGCCTTTTGGTGAAAACTATAATTGCAAGAGGGTCCATCAGCGCATTCTGATGATTCGATGCAAAAATAACCGGACTTGTGCCGGGCACCTTCTCCCTGCCTGACACTGAAACCCTTCTGTAAAAAAGATAAAATGCAGCTTTCACCAATTGCCTGAGCAGTTCGTAAAGAACTGACCTCTTACTAACAGTTGCTGCAAAGGAAATGTTTTTCTTTTTATCCGGCATAACAAAATATATTTAAAAAAAGATCTTTTCATTCATAATAGAGGTAGCCATAAATTAAATGCATGGATACTTTTTTATAATTTAGCAACATAAAAAGTAAAAATATGGAAAAAAGATTTGCCTCCCTTGATGTAAAACAATTAAATGAGAATCTTTTCACATTGCTTGACGACGATTGGATGCTTATCACAGCGGGCAGCGAGGACAACTTCAATACTATGACTGCAAGCTGGGGTGGTTTTGGAATACTCTGGAACAGGCCGGTTGCTTTCATTTTTATCAGGCCGCAGCGTTACACCTTTGAATTCGCGGAAACAAACAACGGATTTACCCTTTCGTTTTTCGGACCGGAGCAGAGGGATATGCTCGCTTATTGCGGGTCGCATTCAGGAAGGGATGTTGACAAAGTTAAAGAAACCGGGTTAACACCTTTTGCAACTTCTTCGGGAAACATTTCTTTTTTGGAATCCCGGCTGTTTTTTGAATGCAAGAAGCTTTTCAGAAACGATTTTCTTCCAGGGCATTTCACCGAAGGGGAAATAGCAGGCAAGTATTACCCGGAGGAGGATTTTCACCGCATGTATATTGGTGAGATCTTATCAGCATATTTGCAAAAAAGTTGAGTTTTTAAATTTATGATATATGAAGAAAAAAGCTGCTTTGGTACTGTCCAGCGGAGGTGCCAGGGGAATGGCACATATCGGCGTGATTGAGGAGATGGAAAATAAAGGTTTTGAGATCACCTCCCTTGCAGGATCGTCAATAGGTGCGGTCATCGGAGGAATTTATGCCATGGGGAAGCTGGACCTGTACAAAAAATGGGTTTGCGATCTTGACAGGGTGGATGTTTTCAAACTTCTTGATTTCACACTCACAACCCAGGGGTTCATTAAAGGGGAAAAAGTTTTCAACGAGATGAAAAAGTTCATAAGTGACAAACCCATTGAGACACTTGGCATCCCTTTTGTTGCAGTAGCTTCTGATATGATAAATCAGAAAGAGGTTGTGCTGGACAGGGGATCGCTCTTTTCCGCACTGAGGGCATCGATTGCAATTCCCACGGTTTTTACCCCCTTTAAGTTGAACGGGGCCAGCCTTGTTGACGGAGGAGTGCTAAACCCTCTTCCAATAAACCATATCAAAAGAACTAAAGGTGATATCCTGGTAGTTGTAGATTTGAACGCCCCGCCGGAAAAAAACAAAAAAAAGGATGACAGGAGTCTGGGTGATGAAGAATCTGAAAAGAGTTACAGGAAAAAGATTGAACTATTC
>PUMT01000107.1 GCA_003551495.1 Bacteroidota bacterium | reverse complement strand
TAACACACGACATGAACCCAAATTACAGTTATAACGCATTACCCGATGATCCACCCGCCCTTAAACGTAAAGTTGTAAGGGGAGGATCATGGAAAGATGTTGCCTATTACCTGCAGGTCAGCACAAGGACTTATGAATACCAGGACACTGCAAAATCATACATCGGGTTCAGAAATGTTCGCTCATACCTTGGTGACAAGGGAGGCGGAAGGCAATGGTGGTAACCTGATTTTTTTTCATAAAGTATATTATAATTTAAAATAAACCAAATATGAGCTTTAGCGAAATAGTACAGAGTGCAGGCTGGAAAAATTTTATGGCCAAGTTATACGGAATAGGTGCATCTATTGTAATTATGGGAGCACTTTTCAAAATCCAGCACTGGCCGTTTGCAGGGATTATGCTGACGGTAGGACTTACAACAGAAGCAATCATTTTCTTCTTTTCAGCTTTTGAACCAACACACGAAGAATATGACTGGACGCTTGTTTATCCCGAGCTTGCGGGGATGGGAGAAGAATTTGATGATGATCAGGAAGCCATGCTACAGCCAAGGCAAAGAAGGGTCGAGAGTTATGGCCACGGCGGTGGGGGTTATGCACCACCTCCGGCAGGCAGTGCTTCAGCAATCGCCAAATTTGATGAAATGGTACAGAACGCTGAAATTTCTCCCGAATTGTTTGAAAAGCTGGGACAGGGTTTGAAAAACCTCAATGCAACCACTGCAAAACTGTCTGATATATCAGATGCTGCCCTGGCAACAAACGAATATGTTTCCAATGTTAAAAAGGCTGCATCATCGGTTGACTCACTCAGCGAAACTTTCACTCAGACTTCAGGGAACCTTAAACAAAGCTCGGAAGCTTTTCAGAACACTACCAATGAGCTGATGAAATCCTATAATGATCTTGCCGAGTCTGTGAACAGTGAAAATGAAAAAATCAGCGAAGGAAATAAAAGCGTCGGGGAAAAGCTGGGACACCTTAACAAAAATCTTGCAGCGCTAAATGCTGTATATGAACTGCAGCTTCAAAGCAATAACGAGCATATGAAAAGTTCGCAGGAAGTCTACAGGGATCTTGACAAGGTTACAAACAACCTGAAAACTTCGGTTGAAGAGACTGACAAGTACAGGGAGGAAATTTCAAAACTCAGCAAGAACCTTTCGGATTTAAACTCGATATACGGCAACATGCTCTCGGCAATGAGCATGGTAAATAAACCGAAATAAAAGATAACACTAAATCCATACTGGAATTATGGCAGGAAAAAAGGAAACCCCGAGACAGAAACTGATCGGTATGCTCTACCTGGTGCTTATGGCACTCCTGGCTCTGAACGTATCCGTTGAGGTTCTTGACTCGTTCGTGGTAGTAGATGACGGATTGAGCAGGACTATCGACAACTTCATGTCAAAGAATGAGCTGACATACCGTGAATTTGACCAGAGATATGCTGAGAATCCTGAGAGGGTAGGTGCTTGGAGGGATAAAGCCGAAATGGTTAGGGAAGAAGCAAATAAGTTGTATGACTATATTGAAGAACTTAAGGTTAAAATTGTAACTACTGCAGAAGGAGATAATACTGATGCAGTGGTTGACGGTATTGTCATAAGCGACAGGATAAGACAAACAGAAAACTTAACTGTTCCCGGACAGGTAATGCTGGGTGCTCACGATGCAGGCAGGGCAAGAGACCTGAAAAATGCAATTGAGGAATACCGTGATTTTCTCAAGTCCCTGGTTGATGATGAATTTGAAGGTGTAATATCAGCTATTGAAACGACCCTGGACACATCCGATCCGCCTCCAAGGGACGGTGCAACGCCCACATGGGAGACTAAGCACTTTTCATATATACCAATGATCGCCGTTATGACACTGATGACAAAGATGCAGGGTGATGTAAGAAATGCGGAAGCGGAGGCAATAAATCACCTTCTTCAGCAGATTGATGCAGGTTCTTTTATGTTCAATGCCCTTGAGGCCACAGTAATCCATAACACAAACCATGTACTTCAGGGGAATGAATATGAAGCGGAAGTTTTTCTGGCAGCCTTTGACACAACACAGGCACCTGAAGTACTTATAGGTCAGTATGAAACCATTACAAGGTCTGACGGTACGGTTGATTACCAGATGGTAGGACGTGTCGATACCCTTCCGGTCAGGCAGGGCAGGGGAGTTTACCGGATCCGCCCCTCACGGACAGGGCATTTTGACTGGAGCGGACTTGTAAGGATGAGAGCTGATGACGGGTCATATATTAACAGGCCTTTTTCAGCATCATACCAGGTTGCCGATCCGAGTCTGGTTGTTTCCCCGACAAGGATGAATGTATTTTATGAGGGACTGGAAAACCCTGTTGAAATATCTATTCCCGGTGTTCCCTCCGACCAGATCAGGGCAAGTATTAATAACGGATCTATAACAAGGGTTTCAGGAACAAATTACATTGTCCGCCCCGAAACAACCGCCCGTAATGCAGTTGTATCCGTTTCAGCAACTATCAACGGTGAAACAAGAAGCCTCGGCACAAGGGAATTCCGTGTCAGATCTGTGCCCGACCCGGTTGCAGCTGTGGCAGGGCGCAGGGGAGGCAATATCAGCAGGGAACTTCTGGCTGCACAAACAGGAGTAATTGCTGAAATGGAAGGTTTTGAATTTGACCTTACATTTACTGTCCAAAGTTTTACAGTTTCTACAGTAGTGGGTGGATTTGTGCGGGATGCCCGCTCAAGCAGTAACCGTATTACTGAAGAGCAACGAACAATTATCCAAAATGCCAGACCAAACCAAAGAATTTATTTTGACGATATAATTGCGGTAGGGCCTGATGGTGAGGAACGCAGGCTGCCTACAATAGGGTTCAGGATAAACTGATAAATTATCAACGGGGCAGCAGATACATAATTATTGCTTGCTTCCGGGTAAACAGATGAAATAAACTAAACGTCATATTGAATTATGAAAAAGTTAATTGTAATTTTAGCCGGACTGGGACTTTTCCTGCTAAGTGGCCAGGAAACTGAAGCCCAGATCGAAACAAGGGGAATATATGAAAGGGAAACCATAGCAGACAGAAAGCCTGTCCCCCTGCCCTATTTAAGGGAAGCAGATGTGGCATGGTCGAAAACCCTGTGGAGAATGGTTGATCTGCGGGAAAAAATGAATCACCCACTTTATTACCCCACGCAACCAATGGGATCAAGAATGAGCCTGATAGATGTATTGATGCACCATATTGTAGAGGGGGATTTAACGGTATACGACGACGGGGATTTCAGGCAGGAACTTGAAATTGAGGAAATAAACTATCGTTTTGGAGCAGAAAGAACTACAGAAATAGTTGTAGACCCCGATACAGGTGAAGAAACAGAAATTGAAGTGGAAGGTACTGTCAGATCTCATGAAGTAAAACAGTATTTACTGGTTGAACAGTGGTATTTTGACAGGCGCCATTCTCGTTTCCAGGTCCGCATCATAGGATTTTGCCCTATCCGCGTCTACACCCGTGAACTTGATGAAGGTACAGGAATAGATGATATTGATTTTGATGATGTTGAAACATTGCGCAGGCAGCTTTTCTGGGTTTATTATCCGGATGCAAGAGATGTGCTGGCTCGTTACGAAGTCTATACACCCTTCAACGACGTAGCTTCACTTTCTTTTGACGACCTGTTCATCCAGAGAAGGTTCGCCAGCTATATTTACCAGGAATCCAATGTTTATGATAACAGGGCGATAAGTGATTATGCCGTTGGCCATGAAATTCTTTATGAATCTAATAGAATACAGGAATTGCTTTTCAACTGGGAGCAGGACCTTTGGGAATATTAGCACTGTTTTTTCAAGCTCTGTACACTGCCTCAGGGGGTACACCATTTAGTGTGCCCTCTTTTTTTTATTCCCGGCTTAAATATAATCTTCCCCCTTTTTTAATTTAACATCATGAACAAACTGTTTTATACGCTGCTCCTCATCTTTTTTACATATCAGCAGTATGCCGCCGGACTCAACAACTATAAAATCTTCCAGACCCTGTAACACAACCAGTTTATTGTCAGGAAAGTTTATTATTGAGTTACTGACATCATAAGTAAACACTTCATTCCCTTTCAGCACATTTCCATCAGTGCTCCTTTCGGAATGTTCATACAACGACCCCCACGTGCCAAGATCTGACCAGCCGAAATCTGAAAAGAAAACATAAACGTTTTCAGCCTTTTCCATAATGCCATAGTCAATTGAAATATTTGGGCACGATGAATACACTTCACTAATAAAAGAGGGTTCGTGCGGAGTTCCATAAACATTATCCGATATGAAGAGCGAATTTACATCGGGGAGGTGTTTTTCAAAAGCTTTTACTATTGATTTAAGAGACCATATAAAAATTCCGGAGTTCCAGAAAAACTCCCCGCTTTCAACAAATACACAAGCCAGCTTATAATCAGGCTTTTCAGTAAATGTTTTAACTTTCCGGAGATTTTCATATTTGTTGCTTACAGGTTTTGTTTCGGCCTGTATATAACCGTAACCGGTTTCTGGACTTCCTGGTTTTATGCCCAGTGTAAGGAGCGCATCGTTATGGGAAGCAAATTCAAGAGCATTATTTATTTCCTTAAAAAAAACATCAGTCTTAATAATAAGATGGTCGGCCGGAGATGTAACAATAACAGCATCTGGATTTTCTCTTAATATTTTCTGGTTCGCATAAGCTATACACGGTGCGGTATTTTTTCTCAACGGTTCGCTCAGCACCTGTTTTTCTTTGAGTTTCGGCAGCTGTTCAAGTACAATTTCCCGGTATCCGGCATTTGTAACTATATATATATTCTCTTTCAGGAAAATATTGCTGAAGCGGTCATATGTCATCTGAAGCAATGTTCTGCCTGTTCCAAGAATGTCGAGAAATTGCTTTGGCTTGTTAATTTTACTGAGAGGCCAGAACCTGCTCCCAATTCCTCCGGCCATTATAATGCAGTATTGATTTTTGTTCATCTGTTTGAATTTTAATTAACCATTAAAAATAAAGTCATTTTTGCTGAATCCCTTATTTATTGTAAAAATACAAAATGCATTTGTAAGTAACTGCAGATTCGATTGGCAAAAACAGTTCGGATTAAATATTTTATTACTTTGCCTTTCCGCGATTAAATCTGTTATATTTGCGTATATTAAAAAAAAATAATAATGGACACAAAAAATCTCAATTTCGACACAAAACTGATACATGCAGGACACTATGATGAAGCTTTTGGCAGTGCAACGGTGCCGATTTACCAAACCTCCACATTTGCATTCAAAAATGCCGAACATGGCGCCAGATGCTTTGCAGACTATGATGAAGGTTATATCTATACAAGGATTAACAACCCAACAATACAGGCTCTCGAAAACAGCATTTCTGAACTGGAAAAAGGGTATGGAGGAATTGCAACCTCTTCAGGAATGGGTGCATGTACATCCATTTATATGGCTTTACTTGACAAGGATTCGCATTTACTCAGCACAGCATCTGTTTACGGCACTTCGCGGGGCGTTATGGAAAATCACTTCAGCCGCTTTGGTGTGCAGTCTACTTATATTGATACATCAGACCTTGAACTGGTAAAGAAATCAATACGCCCGGACACCAGGGTTTTGTTCATTGAAACTCCTTCAAACCCTACTATTCAGCTTACAGATATTAAAGAGTGCGCAAAGATTGCACACGATAACGGCAGCATACTGGTAGTTGACAACACATTTTCAAGCCCCTGCCTTCAGAACCCCCTTGAAATGGGGGCAGATGTTGTTTTCCATTCGCTCACAAAATTTATTAACGGACATGCAGACGTAGTCGGAGGTATTATTGTTACAAAAACGAGGGAACTATATGAAATGATCAGGCCTCTGATGATATCCATGGGGTGCAATATGGATCCCCACCAGGCCTATCTTGTTATACGGGGGATAAAAACCCTCGGCATAAGAATGGAGCGGAGCCAGCAAAATGCAATGAAGATTGCAGAATGGCTTGAGAAGAACCCAAAGGTTGATTGGATCAAGTACCCCGGTCTCAAATCATACAGGCAGCAAGAACTTTTCAGGAAGCAGATGAAGGGACCCGGAGCGATGATGAGCTTTGAGCTGAAGGGCGGTATTGAAGCCGGCAGGCAACTTATGAACAACGTTCGTGTTGCAACGCTGGCTGTATCACTGGGAGGTGTTGAAACCCTCATTCAGCATCCTGCTTCAATGACACACTCCGGTTTTTCAAAGGAAGACAGGGAAAAAGCAGGGATAACAGATGGACTGGTAAGGTATTCCGTGGGGATAGAAGACGCGGATGACCTTATCAGGGATCTGGAGCAGGCATTTGAAAGTATCTGACAAACCAGGGTAATGACTGAATAATTTCTCAGTAACCAAAAGACCTTGCTTCTGTTTTATCAGGCCTCAGGGTAAAAATCCTGACATTGTTAACCGCAGGGGGGTTGTAGGAAAAATCGTTCCTTCCGGTGTAATTCTCCATTATAATGTTCAGTGCGGCTTCCTTATCACGGTAATTATCTACCATTTCCAGTTTGCCGTGCATAAGAACACTCCGGTATTTCATAGAGTAGCTGCAGGCAACCTCTTCATTCCTTATTTTCAGCTCGTGATCGCAGCTGAAAGCAATGCAGACATTTTTATTCCGGGCAAGTATATCGAATTTTTTGCCTTTGGGTCCGGAATGCAGATATAATACGCCATTTGAATATCCGTAGTTGAACGGAAGCACATAAGGTTTATCATCATCAACCATTCCTATGTAGCAAACTTTGCTTCCCCTGATTATTGAATGTATCTCTCTTTCACTTAATCTTGTTTTCGGTTCCATGATCACTCTTTTTTGTTCTTTTGAAAGGTTTTCCCGGCATAATCCCTGAGCAGCGGTTTAGCTCTTCTGTAAATAATTGTGCCGATAAGTAGGATCATGATTATTGAGGAGGCAAGGCTGATTCTTTCTCCTATCCGGTATCCTGGAGGATCAAACCTGAACTCTATTACATGCTCGCCTTCCGGTACGACCATTGCCCTTAAAATATAATTTACCCTGAAGTGTGGAACTTCCTCACCGTTAATCAGGGCCTCCCATCCATCTTCATAATAGATCTCGGAAAAAACCGCAAGAGCTGTCCCCTCAGCCACAGCACTGTACTTTAAATAATCAGGCCTGTATTCTGTCAATCTTATTTCTCCGCCTGCCAAAGGCTCATCAGTCAGTTCTTCCAGGTAAGGTTCAAACCTTTTATCTATTACAGCCTTTGCAGCAGGGTTAAAATCATTCAAGGCCTCAATTTCCTGATCAGGATTATCAACCAGTCTGAAATTCTCAACAAACCATGCATTTCCAAGTGCATCAGGATTTTTTTGTGCCCTTGGAGTTCCTTCTTCAGAGTCACTTAAAATAAAATATTTTGTATTAAGCATATTGAAAACATCCATATTGTTGCGGCTCAGATGAAAATCTATCAGGTCCTGGTAGCGGCCTAGCTTGGCTCCGTGATATCCGCCGACAGATTTGTGATGATAGGAAGTTATTGCATCGTTGAACGGACTCCTGGTTGTATTGAATACACGGAAATGGGGATCTTCATCCTGAAGAATGGTCATATCTGCCTGATTTTTCCTGAAATACTGAGCCACTTCAACTTCTGTTACAAAATTGTCGTTATTCAGGAACCTCCGGTTAACAGGCCACATATCAAACAGGAACAGCAATGCGATCGCAGTAATAAACCAGGTGTTCTTGATATACCCCTTTAAGAAAACCCAGACAAGAACTGCAGAAATTAATACGAACAGTAAGGAGCGGAGGGCATCTGACCGCATCAGACTTTGCCTGTCATCTTTCAATGCATCAACAATAAAGTCCGGCCATCCGCTTGCAATTAATTGCCGGTCAATTGGGGCAGAAAAACTGAATACCCCGGCAAACATTGCAAAAAAAAGTGCGATGCCTCCCAGAATGTAAAAAGTTCTGAATAGCTCTTTGCGGTAAGTTTGCAAGGGGTTGTCAGTTTCGATGATTTTTTTGACTGCAAGCATTCCAAGCAGGGGAATTGTAAGCTGGGCTATTACAAGTATCATCGAAACCGTCCTGAACCTGTCATATCCCGGAAAGTAATAAATGAAAAGTTCTGACAGGAACATGAAGTTCTTCCCCCAGGCAAGCAATATGGAAAGAAGTGTAGCCGAAACCAGCCACCATTTAAGCCTTCCTTTCAGTATAAACAGTCCCAGCACAAAAAAGAAGAGCGCTACGGCTCCAATATATACAGGTCCGGCAGTAAACCGCTGTCCTCCCCAGTAAACAGGCATCTGTGACACAATGTCCCTTGCATGCTGAACTCCTGCATTACGAAGTTCGCGGTAAACACTGGAGTCGTCTCCCAGATCCATTGAAGAAGCTCTACCTTTGAAATCAGGAATGAACAAATTCATTGTTTCAGCTATTCCATAACTGTAATCATTCAAAATGTAGTCCTTGTCAAGTCCCGATGTCTGCCTTTCCTGGTCATGTGTCAGCTCCGAAGGCCCCCTCATTGAATGGCGTCCGTATTCCCAGGTCAGGTAAAGATTTGTAAAATTAACCCCTGCCGCTAGAACAACCGGCAAAAGAAGGATACCGACGGTACGGAAAAAATCTCCCACGGCTCTCTTCCTGACTGACCAGATCAATTCGGCAATCCCGAAAACAATTACAATAAGCAAGGTATAATAGGTTATCTGCAAATGATTGGTATAAAGCTGAAGAGCAAGAAAAACACCTGTCAGGACAGAACCGGTAAGCAACCTTCCCCGGAATGACATGTATATACCGGCAATCACTGGTGCCATATAACTCATTGCGTGGGCTTTTGTATTGTGTCCTGCTGCTTCAATAATGAAAAAATATGTTGAGAAACCGAATGCAAGGGCACCGGCAATGGCAAGCCAGGGATTGACCCTGAAAGCCAGCAGCAGTATATAAAACCCAATAAGACTCAGAAACAGGTATTTTGCAGGAACGGGCAATCCGAAAGATATTGCTTTATCAACATATTGTATAAGGTTGGAAGGGTAAAGAACAGATATCTGGTAGGCTGGCATCCCCCCGAACATACTGTTTGTCCAGAGAGGTTCTTCACCGGTTTTTTCCCTGTACTCAACAATTTCCCTGGCCATTCCCTTAAACTGGATTATGTCAGGCTGCTCCAACCGTTTACCCTCCAGGACCGGAGAAAAATAAGCAAATGAGAGTCCCAGAAACACAATTATGGCGACTATATGAGGGTAAATCCTTTTCAAGTTAATTTTATCCATAATCTGACTGAATGTTAAGATATCTGGTCATTAATCGTCAACTTCTTCATAATCGACATATTCCCCGGTATCCTTATCAATTCTTTTCGATTTTCCGGGAGCATAGTCAATCTTCACTTCACCTTCTTTTCTGTTGCCTTTTGTCCTGTTTTTAAAATGACGGTTCCGTGATCTATTACTCATATATCTGAAAAACAAACGCAGTATTACCGGGATAACATATCTTGTAATCAGACTTATTAAAAGATATGCAACAATGAATATTACAACAAACCTAACAAAACCCATACAAAATACCCTCTTTGAAAATTACAAAGTTAATAATTTTTGAACCAAAGAAGGTACAATGACCCAGGTTCTGATGCAATAGTAAAACAAGCAGCTTCCGGCATTAACAAGTACGGTATCCGGGCTTACTGTGCCATTAACAGATCACGTTTGTATCCGAATACCAGATTAAGTCCGAACCATAAATTAACATTTTGTGACCTGTGAGGCATAAACAGGGTATTAATGTTATCGCTAAGCAGGTAGAACTGAATCGGGCCACCCCTGATGCCAAGACCCATTCCAACATTATTGTATGAATGGTTCATCATTGAATATGACATTGAAGCGGAAAGCCACCTTGTGAAATCGGCATTTGCCGAAAGGGTCATTGCCTGCATGAAGTTCCCCCCCCTTATCTCTGAGCGGGAAAGTGCGCCGAACTTCAACATATCGTTAAACTGGTATGTGCCGCCAAGATAAATGCGGGTTCCAAGTCCCCTGGTAAAAGAGTTTTGTGTATCGGTAAAATTAAATATATCGACTATTGAATCAAGCAAGTTGTCAAAATATTTATCATTATCATCGTTTATTATTTCTGCAATATCAAAACCCTCGAATTCAAACTCCCCGTCCATGGAAATATTGTTTACATTGCTGTTCCATTTGATAAAGCCCAGGTCTGTCACACTTCCATAAAAAGTGATATCATCGGAAAACCTGTAAGTTGCGCCAAGATCTATGGCCATACCTGCATTTTGAGTATTGAAAATAAATTCGCTGTAGTTATAATCATCATCATCAAAATGGGGTACGATATCTTTTATATTCCCTTCCTCATCATATTCAAGATCAAAAGGCATTGACATATTGACAGTGAACCTGGAACTCATGATCATATTGTAGGATTCGGGATCTGTATAAAGTGAAATGTCATGGTCCGCAATCGATATATTGCCCATACCGAAAAGAAGTTTGCCTGTCCCCCCCACAGTCAACCGCTCATTTACCGGATAAGAAGCTCCAAGTGCAAATTCCCTGTAATAGTTAAAATCCACACCAAGATTTGAAAAGTCAGCCTTTCTGCCAAGAAACTCTTCATTCCCTTTTAGTCCGAAAACAAACAGGTCTTTTGGTAAACTAGCCCTCATTGACATTCTCTCGGAAACTGACAGGTTAAAAAACATATCACGGTAACGCACTCCAAGCCGGAAAAGGTTCACATGCATATCGGGGCCGAGGTAATTCCGGTCATTCAGCTTCCCTATAAAATCATCAATATTATAAGAAGGGTGCAATATTGTTATAAGGGAGTCCATTTCAGAACTTTTAAATATTATATCGCTGAAGCTCATAAAATTGGTCCCTGCATTCATATTTATTGAAGATAGCACAGGCAACCCTATGTAAAAGTTATAGTTGGGCTGAAATGAAGGATTGAGCAGTGACGACTGTGGAAGCCTGTCCATAAAATATATGGTGTTATTGTTCTGGGCATTCAGCATCGAAGAAGAAAACAAAACAATAAATGCCACTGCTAAGAACCGGTTGATTGCTCCCGGATATTTCAGGCTTATATTCCTGATTTTCTGATTGTATGATTTCATGATATCTGTTTTTTTACCTGATAACAAAATTTGATTTTATTCTGAAATCGAAATCAACCGAATAGGTTGTAAGGAATTTGACGGGGACATTCCCTCCGTCAGAAGTGTTAAGTTTTACCGATACTATAAGCATATCGGCTTCGGCAAAATAATCAAGCACTTCCCTGTTCAGTTCAATTTCAGCTGCTGATGAAGTTGTCTGACCGCCCTGCACGATTCCGCCGGCATCAACCGGTGCCGCAGACATGACGGCAATCTGATCGAAAACATAAAGATCTGTGGCCGAGTGTGAGTTGTGCAATGTCAGATCAAGAGTAAGGCTCAACGGGAAACCGTTTTCAGCTTTAAGGTACAGTATTGCATTCTCGATAAAATCAAGATCATCAGCATCTATATCCAGGTCTGTTGTATCTGTAAGACCAAAATCAGTTATCTGAACTTCAAGCGGTAACTCAACTTCTAATCCGGCTGTAATACGGCTGTTGCGGCCGGCAAAATTGGTCATTTCACCACCATTGCCGGGATTAGCTGTCACCTTACCGGAGAAATTTATTATTTCGGGACGATTACTGATAAAATCCACGATATTTGAATTATCCCGGTTGATCTCAAGAGAACCTGCATAAGGTGATGCTATATCAGGAGGAGATGTAAAAGTAAAAAGCGGAGGATTGAGGTCCTCTACATCCCCGTCCTTCGATTCCCCGGTCATGCTGATATCAAGTTCCATTGGTACCCCGAAAGAGTTTTCATAAATCAATCTTACACGCGGGTCGGTAAATTTGAAATCACCGGTAAAGTCATCCATGAAGTCGAGGTCCGAACCAAGATCAAATTCATCTTCCTCGAGAGTAACCTCGTGCATCCCAAAGTACCCTTCAATATATTCAATTTCAATATCACCAATTATGTAATCTACTTCGAGCCCTCCGTGGGAAAAATCAAAATCAACCATACTCCCGTCAGAGTCAACATAAAAACTGTATGATACAGCAAACCGGTTGTATGGATTTGCAGGGTCAGTGGAAAGATCGCTTTTGGTGCCGCCAAGGTCAACCGTGCCGGTTAACTGGGAGGTGCCTCCAGTCAGCGGAACCAGTATTTCCACAGGCTGATTGTTCCTTTTTGTTTCGGTCAGGATCAGTTCAAAAAAAGCAGCATCATGTAATTCTCCTTCCACCTTGTATTCTATTACTGCCTCAGCCAGTTCAAGTATGGTAATCCTTTCTTCCCCGTCAACTGAAAGTTCATAAAGCTCATCAGAACTCTCCACAACAAAGTAGGGGAGCACTGCCCTTCCTTTTACCACTTTAACATTTTCTGCCACTACTGATATACCTATAAAATCGGAAAAATCAATATTGACCGCTTCTGAGCTGCCGGGAGAGCTTATTTCAGTAATTTCCACCCGTAATTGACTGAAAATTGTGTATCCTGACATATCAATCGTTTCCGTAACCTTTTCTCCGGGGCCAAGATCAAAGAAAGAGAAACTGCCAATTTCAGAATTGTCAGCGTCGTTATAAACTGTAACCTTGAAAGAACTTAACAAAACCGGAAGATTGTTCTCTGCTTCAATAATAAGGTCGCCTTCTGAAAATTCCACCCAGTCAATGTCAGCTATACCTTCAAAATAGTAAACACCTGCACTTTGAGGCGGCAGGAGAGGGAAAACCTCATTACTGTTTTCATAACTTTCGAGAATGCTTTTTTCCGGTTCATTCAGCTCCTCAACAATATCGCCAAGTGAAACTGTAGTTAAAACGTCAAAATCATCTATGGAAACCGGTTCAAAGCTGATGCTTTCCGTGGAAGTTTCCTGTTCCGGTATTTCAACGAATTCAGAAAACTCCACCGAGAAGATCGAATCCTCCCTGGCAACAAGTCTGATACTGTTATCAGGGTCAAAAAAGACAAGAGAGTCATCCGGTTCAATAAGTTCAGCTATCGTCAGGGTGCCCTTTGCAAGGGCAAGCGAAAATGATGGCCTCAGTTCCACCTGGTCGGACAGCTTGTCGAAATCGAATTCATCGTCTATGCAGGAGTGAATTGCAAACAACAAAACTCCCGCCACAAGAATCTTAAAGCTGGTTAATGGTATATTCTTCATATTTTCAAAGTATTAACTAAAAAAAACAACAAATGTAGCACTCCTTAACAGGAGACAATTTATCAATTTAATTCCATTAAATTATGCCGTCTCTTCCGCAAAACAGCAAAAAAGTATGTTTATCAATTCTGTTTTACGTAATAATTGTATAAAAAGTTATGTTTGCCCCCGGTAATCAAGCTGAAATATCTCCTCTCCCGGTCGAGGAACCCAACGGAAAAAAGTGACCTGCCCTCGAGCGGGAATCCTTCAGATACTGAACCGTTACTGTCCAGTAAATAAATTTTGCCTTTATTCTGAAGGACTATCCCGATTTTACGGTTGCCGGGGCCAAAGTCATATATAAAAGGGCGGTGTGTTACTGAATCTTCAAACTCATAGCTGAATAACATGGTTTTATCATCTTTAAACACATCTACTCTTCTGCTGTCAACAAAAATCAACTCTTTCTGCCCGTCTGAATCAACATCGCTGTAAGAAAAAAAGTGACCGGCAGAATATAACCCCATATCCCTTTCTTCCACTTCCCCGTTGAAATAAATATATCTTGCAAAGCCAAGTGTGTCTGTAACAACAAGATGAGGGGCAGGAGACTCTTCAAAAATGGGGTAATTATTCCGGGAAAGGGGGAAGCTGGAAGGAACACTTACCCTTGTATTTCCCCTTCTGTCCAGTATATAAACATTGTAAAGGTCGGCAAACACAATATA
The DNA here is from genome assembly GCA_003551495.1 of Bacteroidota bacterium. Classification (GTDB taxonomy): domain Bacteria; phylum Bacteroidota; class Bacteroidia; order Bacteroidales; family PUMT01; genus PUMT01. Next base: position 13,126 of record PUMT01000107.1, on the reverse strand, counting down.
ATCCCTGCCACCAGTCCGGAAATACTGTACCGGTTTGTGAACTTCAGTCTCAGTACCTTCAAATTCCCAGCCCCGCACCCTTTCACCTTGCTTATTAAAAAGATAAACATTTTTGTCCTGAGAGGGGATAAAAATCCGGTAATTCCCGTCACCTTCATAATCAAAAAGTGAGATACCGGTAGTTGCAGGTGAAGGAAGTTTTACAGGATAGCCGGCAACATCGTTTCCGTTTCTGTCCAGCAGGTATATCTTCTTTTCAGTATTGAACAGCATCTGCAGCCTGCCATTCCTGTAAAAATCAATCTGGTAAACACTTCCCAGAACAGGGCCCGGAAGTTTTTTTCTCCATAAAATATTCCCGTCTGCATCTATAAGGTAAATATTGTTATTCATATCCTGCAGGAATATCTCATTTGCGCCGGTGTGGTGATTTACAACAAGTTGAGGCTTGAATTCAATCAGCGTGTCGAGAAGAAGCTGCCATTCCAGGCTCTCATGCTGCAGCTTGTAAGAATAGTAACTGAAAACGGCATTTTTGTATATCATATTTCTTCTAAGGGAACTGAAACGGATGCTTACTCCCCTGAAGTCGCCGGGCATATGTGGGTTTTTTTCAAAAACCTCATCCAGGGGGGCATTCAGATATTCGGAAAACGTGCGGGATAAAAGGGTAAGGTTGAAAAATAAATTAATATTGCTGCCGGATGCAAGGTATTTGGAATAACGACTGAAACCGGGATTATTGTCAAGTGTGAGTTCAGACTGAATAGCCTTTCCATAATGAACCAGTCCATCGTCTGAACCTCCAAACACTACATAATCATCTAAAAAAATCAGGTACGGTGTTTCAACATTGCTGAAGAGCCTGCCGAAAAGCAGTTCAGGAAGATTGGGAACAGGGAACCTTAAAACACCTTTTTCCCCGGGAAGTTTGCTTCCGGTATCTTTCGTATTTATTCCGGCAACAGATTTAATTTCCTGCATCGCCCGTTTGTTATCATTTAGCTTTAGCGCCATGAAGGGAGAAGCTCCCTCGTCCACATTACTCTCAGCATACCATAAAGCAGCCTCCCCCTCAAAATTTTTTTCAAAAAACACTGTAACATCCCTGCCTGACTTATTCTCTGCTACCTTTAGTTTCTCAAGATACTCCCCGATCTTACCCTGTTCTTTCAGAAGGTCCCTGTAATCTGAGTTGAACTTCGAGAAATCATCCAGTCCGAATGCAACAAAAAAAAGTGCATTGTCAGGAATAATCCTTTCTATGGCAACCGGATTTCCGTGCTGATCATCAAAAAGATCCAAATATTGCAGTTCGTCAGCCGGTGTCAGGCAAAAACCGTTCAACATAATGCTCCCATCCCTGAAATATATATCCAATCCTGCCATTTCCGCGATTCCTCCGAATGAGATGGTTCTTTTACTGAACTGCGGATGAATCAGATTTGATATTATAAGGGGTAACTGGCCATAATCGATGTAAATATGTGCATTGGCATCACTCACCCATGTTGATTGGAGCAACCGGAAACTTTCATTTCCGGAAATCCCTGTTCCCCTGGCAAGTTCATCAATCGAATTATCTACACAAGAGCCTGAAAAGCCGGCGATTAAAATCCCCTCAGATACCGACCATACAAGCTTTCTGTCATCTTCCCCATTTTTAAGAACAGCTTCTTTAACTTCCCGGTTCCTGTGGAGCCTTGTTTCAATATCTGCATCATCCCCTGTAAGGTATCTTATCAAATTATCAATATCACCTCCCCTTCTGCCGGAAAAACCCTCTATATAAAGTAAAAAAGAATATTCTCCCCCTTCCCTTTTGCTATACGATATATACAGGGGATTTTCACTGATAACTTCCGAAACTGCGGGATATTCCCCCTGAAGAGAGTTTATAGTTTTATAAAATTCCAGAATGTGCGAAACTTTTTCTTTTAAGAGCCCTTTATGAAGAAAGGCCGATTCATGATCCAAAAAACGAATTGCCTCCCTGATATCATTAATTTTTATTACCAGTGCCGCTTCTCCGGGAATGGCATCCGGGGGTTCTGCAAGTTCGGCACTCCGCCTTTGCAGCAGGAAAATTCCTGTTAATATAATTGCAAGGAGCAGAGCTAAAACTATACAGTAAATTGCCTTTTTAATCATAAAAAGGTTGTCAGTTATTTAAAAACAGATGCATATATATTCTGCATCCTGGTTACACCTTTTAATAATATTAGCTTATTTTTACAAAATTAAATGTTCAAAAGATAGGTTCCTGCAAAATTTGAATAAAGTAATCAACAAGTCGATCATTTTTTTGAGTAACATAACATTATAATACTGCATAAGATGAGCAATCTGAATACAATGATAACCGGAACGGGAAGTTATATCCCGACTGTAACTATAAAAAACAGTGAGTTTACCAAACAGACCTTTTTTGAAAAGGATCACACAAAGGTTGACAGGCCGGGAGAAATTACAGTAAACCAGTTCAGGGATATTACAGGAATTGCGGAACGGAGATGGGTTTCAGAAGACCTTAACACATCAGATATTGCAGCAATTGCAGCGGAAGAGGCTATCAACAGCGCCGGGATCGACCGTGAAACAATTGATCAGATCATTGTTGCCCACAATTTCGGAAATGTATTGAAAGGAACTATACAGACAGATGTTCTTCCATGTCTGGCTGCAAGGGTGAAAAATATCCTGAAGATCAGGAACCCCTCCTGCATTGCATATGATATCATCTTTGGCTGTCCCGGCTGGTTGCAGGGGGTTATTCAGGCACACTCCTACATAACTTCAGGAATGGCCAGGCGTTGTCTTGTAATAGGTTCTGAGACACTTTCACGTGTATCTGACAAGTACGACCGTGATACAATGATCTTTTCTGACGGAGCAGGTGCCACTATAGTTGAGGGGGTCGAATCGGAAGAAAAGAAGGGAGTGCTCTCTACAGCTGCAACAACAAATTCTGTTGATGAACTTTACTATCTTTATCTTGGCAAGTCCAATGCACCCGAAAGCGATCCGAACGTCAGGTACATCAAAATGCACGGACGTAAAATATATGAATTCTCTCTGTCAAATGTGCCTGTTGCAATGAAAAAAGCCCTTGACAGCTCAGGCGTGCCTGTAGAGCAGGTGAAAAAAATACTTATCCACCAGGCCAATGAGAAGATGGATGAAGCAATAGTTAAAAGATTTTACAAGATGTTTGGTATGAGACCGGATATTAGCGGCATAATGCCAATGAACATCGAGAAGCTTGGAAACAGCTCAGTTGCTACAATTCCTACACTTTATGACATGATAATGAAGGGAACGCTGCCTGATCACACTATTGATAAAGGGGATATAATAATTTTCGCATCTGTCGGGGCAGGCATGCATATAAATGCTGTGGTTTACAGGCAATAATCCTGCATAATCACATTTTTACCCAAGGGATCCTGCCCTTTTGAACTCCCTGTTGCGGTCGAAAAGATATCTGTATGTGACATGGGTTTTAACAATCCTGGCATCTATTTTTTCCGCAACTTTCATCATTCCCGGATTGAAGTCCCCTATCCAGTTCATCTCCATATCTCGGTATGGGAAATCCGGCCTGAAGGCAACATCGGAAAAAGCTTTAATGATAGCACTTTCAACACCCCTGCCCTGATGTTCAGGAACAACCCCGAAAACAACCCCGAAAGCTTTTGTACATGTATTCCGCCATTTGTAGTATAAAAATTTCAATTTACCCACTAAACCGAGCTTGCCGTTGAGCTTTTTCACTATCTGATTCATTTCAGGAACACTGATAAGGAAAGCTATCGGCTGGCCTTTATAATACCCGAACCAGATAAGTCTGCTGTCCATTACAGGCTTGATACTTTTCAGAAGTGACATTGCATGTATGCGCGTTATCTTTTTAACACCCGAATGTTTCCCCCAGGCCTGGTTATATATAATGCGGAATTCCTCAGCCGCTTTCTCAAGGTTTTTTTTGTCAATATTCCTGAACGAATAATCGGGTTTGGACATAACACGCTCAGCTTTATTCCAGAGGCTTTTATCTATTCCTTCACCTGTTATGGGGCGGCCATAGGTATATTGATTGAAATAGTTCCTGAAGCCGTAGGATTCGAAAAGGTCTTTGTAATAACCAAAGTTATAGGGCATGCAATAATTGGGTTCATGAAAACCGTCAACCAGCAATCCCCACCAGCGGTCACGGTCACCGAAATTAACAGGCCCGTCCATTGCCTCCATTCCCCTCTCCTTCAACCAGTCCCTGCAACTGTCAAATAACAGGTAAGCTGCATCCTTGTCGTTTATACACTCGAAAAAACCCATTCCCCCGGTTGGCTGTTCATTCCTGTATGCAGTTTTCCGGTCAACAAACGCAGCTACACGTCCAACAATCATTCCGTTCTCATCTTTCAGCAGCCACCTTACACATTCACCGTTCCGGAATGATTTGTTTTGATCAGGATCGAAAACTTTCTCAACATCCCTGTCGAGTGGTCTGATCCACGTCGGCTCATTCCTGTACAAGCTTACCGGGAAATGAATGAACTCTTTTGCTGCGCGTTTGTCATTAACCTCATAAATGAAATATTTTTGTTTCATAAGCTATTCAATTATTTCAGGTGTGTCCTAGATTTTACCCACGTTAAAAGTCAAATGTAAATTAAATTTTTAAATTTCAAATTACAGATGATACTACTAAAAAAGTATATAGTTTTGCAGCTCAAAACCGGTCAGAAAAAAATTAACCCGGATCATTAAAAAGACCCGGGGGGTTCACGGAATTTTCAATTGCAAATTAAAAATCAAACTAATGTTGTCAATAAAAGAACTTTACAAGATCGGATACGGACCATCTTCAAGCCATACAATTGGATGTGGACTGGCCGGGGAATTTTTCATGAAGCAAAACCCGGGGGCTTCCTCCTGGTCGGTTACCCTTTACGGAAGTCTGGCTGCAACAGGAAAGGGCCACAATACCGATGATGCATTAAAAAAAATATTTTCTCCGGACGAAATTGAAATAAAGTGGGAACCGGAGAAGAACCTGCCGCTCCATCCTAACGGCATGGTATTCGAGGCTTTTGACAGTAATGGCTCCAGAATCGATTCATGGGAGGTATACAGCATTGGAGGTGGGGATCTCAAGGACACTGAGGGGAGGATTAAAAGTAAGGAAATATACAGTCACGGCAACCTTTCTGATATACTGGAATATTGCAAAAAAAAGGGCAATTCTTTGTGGGAGTATGTTGAAGAGAATGAAGGCAGGGATATATGGGAATACCTGGGGGTTGTATGGGAGGCCATGAAAGATTCCATCAAAAACGGTATTGAAAAGGAAAGGGTTTTGCCCGGCCACATCCGTCTTGGCAGGAAGGCAGGCATATACCATACCAAGTCAGGCAACTCCAATAACTCAATAAGGAGTATAGGCCTGAGATTTTCATATGCCCTTGCCGTTTCGGAAGAGAATGCTTCAGGGGGCAGGGTCGTTACTGCCCCTACATGCGGTTCCTCGGGTGTTCTTCCTGCGGTTCTTTACTATCTGCACAAGGAGAACGATTTCCCCGTTAAAAGGATTGTCAGGGGACTTGCAACGGCGGGACTTATAGGGAATATCGTCAAGTTCAACGCTTCTGTTTCAGGTGCGGAAGCGGGTTGTCAGGCGGAAATCGGGACTGCTTGTGCAATGGCTGCAGCAGCAGCTACACAAATACTTGGCGGCTCCCCAACTCAAATAGAATACGCTGCAGAAATGGGGATCGAGCACAATCTTGGTCTTACCTGCGATCCGGTGGGGGGGTACGTACAGATACCCTGCATAGAAAGGAATGCAATTGCAGCCGGGAAAGCTTTTGAATCTGCAGTTTATGCAATTTTTTCAGACGGCGGACACAAAATTGCTTTCGACCAGGTTGTCAAGACCATGGCCGAAACAGGCCGGGATATGCAGGTTGCTTACAGGGAAACCGGTATAGGGGGACTTGCCAGGTACTGGAAACCATTTTAAGAATAATTGGTTACCACACAACGAGGAGGTTAGACTTTTTTAAATGGTAAGGCGTAAAGACCATTCCCCCGGTAAATGTTACTTAAAGCAGCTTACGGATTAAAATTCAGAATTGTTATCCACGTTGATTGTTGTTGCCGTTTTTACCATCAGGACTCCATTTCAGCAGAATACGGCCAATGTTTGTTGAATAGCTGGTTATTACCCTGAGCATTGTGATTATCTCAAGGTGAGTCTCCGAGCTTTTGATTGACCTTTCAACCGAACTGCCCAGGCGCTCATAATGATGCTTTTCCATTTCAAAAGATATATTCCTGTATTTTCTGTGTTTTTTTTCCATCTCCTGGGCCTTTTCAAGGTTTACACTGGAAAAGACTTCTATTGCCCGACTGAGTTGCTTAATTGCATTTTCATGTACTTCAAGTATATCTCTTCTGCCTTCCTCTGAAAACTGGTTACCGCTTTCTATCCATACAACGGCTTTCCGGTAAAGCCTTGAAGAGATTACGTCGGCAATCTGTTCCAGCTCCTTTACAGTATAGAACATCTGGAAAGTTTCATTTGTCCTGTCTTTTGATATTCCTGAATGATTGATTTTTAAAAGGTAATCATTTAATCGGTCTCTGAGAAAGTTTACCTTTCTCTCCTTTTTTGCTATCCCGGGAAGCACTGTCTTATCTTTTTCAAGAAATGCCGGCAGAAAATCGCGTACCATTTCCCTTACAGTTTCGGCCATTCTCAAAACCTCCTGTTTTGCAATGTTAAGAGCAAGGGCGGGAGTTTTAAGCATCTTCTCATCAAGATACCTGACCTTGAATTCCGGCTCAGTATAAGAAACTGCTGGAGGTACCATCCGGTCGAACAGAGTGCTGAAAAACCCTGTAAAGGGAAGGATTACAAAAGCTGCAACTGTATTGTAAACAGTGTGTGCATTTGCTATCTGGCGGGGGATAGCGTCGGCAGCCCTTGATGGGTCCGGAGAGGATTCAGGTGAAATAACCTCAATAAATGTGGCAAAAGGAGAAATCCACCAGATAAAAAGAAGAACTGTCAATGCTTTGAAAACAAAAGTAGCAAGGGCAACTTTCCTCGATTCACGGTCTCCCCTCATACTGGCCAGTCCGGTTGTAAAAGCTGTCCCAATATTGGACCCGAACATCAAAGGGATGGAGGCTTCAAGACTAAGCAATCCCTGTGATCCAAGAATTATAATAATTCCGATGAATGCAGCACTGCTTTGAAGCAATACAGTGAATGCCAGTCCGATCATTATGCCTGCAACAGGATTGTCAAGTCTTACCAGAAATTCCAGGAAAGGTTCGTAAGTCCTTACTGGCACCATTGCTTCAGTTATAACGAACATTCCATAGAACAGTATTCCCATTCCCAGCAATGATTCACCAATATTTTTTTTTGGCTGTTCCCTTGAAAAGGCATATAGTGCAAAACCTGCCGCCACTATCAGAAGGGAGTACTCGGTAATTCTGAATGCTATGAGCTGGGCTGTAACAGTTGTACCTATACCGGTACCAAGTAGCATTGCAAGAGTCTGCCTGAATTTCATCAGTTTTGAATTCACAAAACTAACCAGCATAGCACTTGTTGTTCCGCTGCTTTGAGTCATAACGGTTGCAAAGGCTCCCACCCCAATTGCCACAAGGCGGTTTTCCGTTATGTTGCTCAGTATGCTTCTCATCTTGTCGCCAGCCCATTTAAGAAGCCCCCTGCTGAGCATTTCAATACCGAAAAGGAAAAAGGCAATTCCACCGGCAAGTCCGAGTACCATCATAAAAATGGACCCTGAATCATTTCCGTTACCGGAATTAAAGGGAGAAAAGCCGGCTTCGGAACATCCGGCCATTAAAACAATTGCAATTGCAGCAAAAACACCGGCGGAAAATCTCATATATAACATTCTGTAAATAAGAGAATTCTAAAAAGGCCTGAATCCGATTATCTCACGTACCTCACGAACAGTGCGGGATGCACTTTCCCTTGCCTTATCTGCCCCGTCTTTCACAACCTTTCTGAGGTATTCTTCATCGGCAGATATCTCCATTATACGTTTCCTTAGCGGTTCAACGAAAATATTCAGATCTTCCGCAAGCTGCTTTTTCAGGTCACCATACCGGATCTGGCACAAATTATACTTCTCCATGAAATATTCAATTGTATCAGGTCTGGAAACAAACTTCATAATTGTAAAAAGGTTTTTCACAGGCTCGCTCAATTCCTGATACTTTTCAACCGGGCCGGTGTCGGTTACGGCGGCCATCACTTTCTTTCTTATTGTTTTTTCATCATCTGTAAGGTAAATACCATTGCCCTCCGACTTTCCCATTTTCCCCGATCCATCCAGTCCGGGTATTTTCACAAGCTCTTTTCCGAAATTGTATGCCTCTGGCTCAGGGAAATACTCAACGGAATACATATTGTTGAACCTCCTGGCAAACTTTCGGGTCATCTCAAGGTGGGGCTCCTGGTCTTTGCCAACCGGCACCCTGGATGCTTTGTGGATGATGATATCTGCTGCCATCAGTACAGGGTAGGTCAACAGTCCGGCATTTACATTGTCAGGCTGCAAACGTACTTTTTCCTTGAAGGTTGTGGTCCTCTCCAGTTCTCCCACATATGCTATCATATTGAGCAAAAGATATAGTTCTGCGACTTCGTGTACATCGCTTTGAAGATATATTGTAGCTGCTTCCGGATCTATCCCGCAGGCCAGGTATTCAGAAAGTACCTGTCTAACATTTCCATGAAGATCTGCCGGTGTAGGATGGGTAGTGAGAGAATGATAATCGGCAATAAAAAAGTAGCAATTGTTTTCATGCTGCATTTTTATGAAATTGGCAAGAGCCCCGAAATAATTTCCAAGATGAAGGTTACCTGTTGATCTTATACCGCTGACAACTGTTTCCATTTCCCAGTTCATTATGATTTGGTTGCAAAATTAGCGAAACTTCATCTTATTAAGAAACTAAATAATAATATACATTCCGGGAGTCATAATTTTGTAATAGAGGGGAGGTTACCTTGTAAGAAGAAAGACAAGGTATGCAATAATTTGTCTTTCTTAAATATCCGGTTTAAAATATGTTCACATGCCGAAAGTCTTTTATCTTTGCAGTCAATAACGTTAATCAGTAACTCCTTATATATGACAACTACAAGGCAAAAAAGGATTTCCCGGCTTATTCAGAAAGAGCTTGGGGATATTTTCCAGAAAAAGGGTCATTCCCTGTTTCAGGGGGCAATGATAACAGTCACGGTAGTCCGGGTAACAGCAGATTTAAGCCAGGCAAAGGTGTACCTTAGCCTTTTCCCGCCGGCAAAGAGAGATGATATTTTCTCGGCAGTATCAGAAAAAAACAAAACAATAAGGCATGAGCTGGCCAAAAGGGTTAAGGATCAGCTCCGGATAATCCCTGAACTTAAGTTTTTTATTGATGACAGTCTCGACTACATGGAAAACATTGAAAACTTGCTGAATACCTGAAAGAATTATTCAGTGAACGAAACCGATTGTTCTTATAACTGACTACAGAATTTTTACGTATGCAATATGACCCCCTGAAAAAAGAAGCAGGCGGTATTTTCAACCGCTTCAGGACAGGCAGGATACTTTTCTATAAAATCCTTGATATGCTCCTGCTTAGATCCTGGTACATCAGGAGAGAAATAAGGAAATGGAAACGTTCGTTAAAAACCGGGAAGGACATAAATATACTTGATGCAGGTTCAGGTTTCGGTCAGTATGTATATTTCATATCAGGACTGAGTAAAAGATTTTATGTGAAAGGAATTGAGCTGAATAAGAATCTGGTGTCGGAATGCAGGGATTTTTTTTCAGCAACGAAGCGTTCCGGCCGAGTTGATTTTGAAACAGGTGATCTTGCTGCATTTACCGAAAAAAACAGGTACACCCTGATACTGTGTGTTGACGTTATGGAGCATATTGAAAAAGACACTGAAGTATTCTCCAACTTTTACAAGTCTCTTGTCCCCGGGGGCATGCTGCTAATCTCTACACCATTTGGTGATGATTCGGGAAATTTTGAAAATTCGGAGTCACCTTTTGTTGACGAACACGTAAGGCACGGCTACACTCCTGAAGGAATAGAAACAAAATTGAAAAAAGCCGGCTTTTCAGAAATTGATTCAGTTTTTTCATACGGGTCCCCCGGACACATTTCCTGGAAGCTATCATTGAAATATCCTGTGATTCTTTACAACAAAAGCAGGTTACTCTTCCTTTTAATCCCGTTTTATTATATAATTGTATTGCCATTTTGCATGATATTGAACCTGGTTGACCTGTATAGAAATAACTCCTCCGGCAGGGGTCTTATAATAAAGGCATGGAAAACCCAATAATAATTGATGCTTAGTGAAAGCCCCATCAGACTTCGGCAGACAAAAAGAGATGAACAAACATGGGGGTTTGACCTTTGGTCGATTTCAAATGTAAACAAATGCACTTTGAGTTTTTTTAATCAAATTTGAAATTCATCGGATTGAAAAGCAAAGGTTCAAAGTCTTAATTAGGTAAAATATTGATAAATAATTTACTAAACATAGTTTATCCAGATGAAACTGCCATTTTACATAGCGTGGCGCTACCTTTTTGCAAAAAAATCACAAAACGTGATCAACATTATATCAGCCATTTCTGTGGTTGGTGTTGCACTGGGCACAATGGCCCTCATAGTTGTGCTCTCTGTCTTCAACGGATTTGACACTCTTATAAAATCCCTTTTCAGCGTATTTGACCCTGACCTTAAAATTGAACTTGTTGAAGGGAAAACGTTTGTGCCTGACGATCTGATCACAGAACAAATTGAAGACCACCCCGGCATACTTTATTATTCTGAAATCCTGGAGGAGAATGCTCTTCTGGTATATGACGAAAGGCAGCATGTTGTAAGAATGAAAGGTGTAGACGAAAATTACAGAAATGTCAGTGGTGTTGATACAATGATCATTCAGGGTGATTTTATTCTGACAGATGAACACAACAATCATTACACAGTAATGGGGAGGGGAGTAGGGAATATTCTTGCAGTCGGCCTCAATTTCATTACCCCGGTAAATGTATATATACCGAGCCGGACAGCCCCCCCTACCCTTAGTCCTGAGAGAGCGTTCAACAGACAGATCATTTTCCCTTCAGGCATATTTTCCGTAGAGCAGGAATTTGATATGGAGTATATACTGGTACCAATAAGTTTTGCAAGACTAATGCTTGAATATGAAAAAGAGGTGACCTCGATGCACATCAAGGTTGCAGATGGTTTTCGTGACAGAACCGTTAAAAACGACCTGCAGAATTTATTTGGCGATGATTTCAGGGTACTGGACAGGTACGAGCAGCATGAATGGCTTTACAGGCTTATGCAAACGGAAAAATGGGCAATATTCCTGATTCTTACATTTATTATTCTGGTTGCTTCTTTCAATATAATAGGTTCGCTTACAATGCTTATTATTGAAAAGAAAAAAGACATGGCTGTGCTGAAGAGTCTGGGTGCAGACAAAAAGATAATTCACAGGATATTCCTTCTTGAGGGTTGGATGATCTCTGTTGCCGGGGCCCTTACCGGCCTTGTTATAGGCACAGTTGTTTGCCTTTTGCAAATGGAGTACGAAATAATTAAGCTTTATGGCACAGGGACCTTTATTATAGATGCATATCCTGTTGAGTTGCAGTTTTTGGATTACATTTATGTATTCCTGGCAGTTGTTTTCATAGGCTTTATTTCTGCATGGTACCCTTCAAGATATGTAATAAAACATTATCTGTCCGAAGAAGACACCCTTTAACAAACAACAGTATAGATTCACACCCGGTTCCCTGCACCCTGAATATCAGCTATTTTACATCTATAACAGACATCCCCCACGTAGTTCAAAATGAATTCTTGTTTGAACAAGTTGTGCACTGCCCGGTCAGTCAGGCTTCCTGTGAAACCTATTCGGTTTTGTTACGTAACAATCTATGGGATTTTAATCTGTTTTCCAGCAAATTAATTTTTTTGCACATGAACATTATAAGCAGGGGCATACTGATCTTTACAATATTACTTTTCATTCCTGCAGCCGCAGCAGCTCAGTTTGAAATAGTTTCGGTTACAGCCGACTCAGTTTCTTGTTATGAGGGGAATAACGGCAGGATAACCATTACAGTAAGTGGCGGAACAGCACCCTATACATATCATTTCCTCAATGTGGACCGCGGGCTTAGCGGAAGTGCTACATCCGGTGAGCAGACTCACACTTTTGAAAACCTAATGTCGGGGCACCATGTAATTGTTGCAAACTATTCCGGAAACGATGATGATCCTTTGTCGCAAATTATTAAAGTAGGCCAGCCCGAACCGATTACAATAAGTTTCAGTCCTGATCCGGCAGCCGGATGTGAGACCGGTGAACTACTGATCACTGCCAATCCTGAAGGGGGAAACGGTGGATACTTACACGAATGGTCAGGTCCGGATGCTGCCTATCTTGACCGGACCGATATTGCCGATCCGGTTTTTAATCCGGGATATACTGGTGAATTTACTCTCAATTATTCTGTAACTGACAAAAAGGGGTGTTCGGCAAATGAAAATTTAACTGTACATATTTATGAGGGTATTACAGCGTCATACGATTATGAAGAGATATCCTGTTACGGATACAATGACGGCATCATATCCATAAGCGAAGAAGCCGGAGGTTCCGGCAATTATCAATACACTGTTGACGGAGGTGCAACCTGGGATTCTTCACCGGATTTTACGGGACTTGTACCAGGGTCTTATGATGTCAGGATCAGGGATGCGTTAACTGAAGATTGCGAAGTTATACTTGACCCCTTACTCGTACTTTCAGAACCCTCTGAATTAAATGCTTTGGGAGAACCTCAGCATATTACCTGTTACGGTGAAGACAACGGAAATATTACCCTCAATGTATCGGGAGGGACTGAGCCCTATTCTTTCCTATGGGATACTGGTGAAACAACTCAAAATATCAGCGAACTGGAAGCCGGAACATACACGGTAACGGTAACAGACAACAACGGGTGCCAGACAACAGCCGAAGCAACCATAGAAGAAC
>PUMT01000103.1 GCA_003551495.1 Bacteroidota bacterium | reverse complement strand
TTTCTCTTTGTTTTGAAACCTGCTGAATATCTTTTCCCAAAATTAACCATTTAAAGTTTTTAAACAAATGTTGCCATATCAAAATGGTAATTCTTTGTTAAACAATGAAAGAGGTTTTGAAGAAACAGAAAGTTGCAAATATGCCGGGGTGTAAATAGAGTGGCTTTTCTGGAAAATAAAACAGAGCGCCATTTCCGGGTAAAAAAAGGAGAGCGGCTTTTTCCGGGATTTAAAGATATTGCCCATCCCGGTCCGGGTCATTCCAGCCTGAGCTTACCTTCGCGCAGGGCATTCAGGAATCTTGCCCAGGCAACGGGATTGAGAATGTTGGTTGGCGGAAGTTGTCCGGCATACATTGTCCGGTGGTGGTGCTGGCTCATTACATGCCTGAAGCTGGCAGCCGGATCTGCACCGTCATCAAGCTCTATCCATAGCTTGATAAGTGCTATATTGGCCATAGCCCTGTCATAATCGTCAGTCGGCAAGTCCAGTGCAAGGAAAACCTCCTTGAACTCCTCGTAATTGGCCCACGGGAAAATTGTTACCTCTTCAATGGCTATGGTGTCTCTTTGAAGGGTAACGTCAACCGGATAATGAATTACATCAATATCATCCGGTATAACAAAATTCTTTGTTTTGTAACCCATTGAAGAGACCTGTATTGAATCCCCCGGATAGCCTATGAATGAGAACATTCCGTTCCTTTCACTTACTGTGCCCTTTTGCCTGTTGACAATGATAATATGTGCATACTGAAGGGGTCTGTGGTCTTCATCCCTAACGATACCGCTTACCTGAAGAGGGTTTTGAGCTTGCTGTGCCTGTATTCCGGTTTTTCCGGAAAAAAGGAGGAAAAAAATTGCAGGTATTATAATAAGGTACTTTGATTTCGGCATCAATACTTATTTTTTCAGAATCTGACAACCTGTATATTCAGGTAGCAAAAAATAAACCTATTTTTGTATATATAAACTAAATTTTTACAAAAAAGTTATGTTTGCTGCAAATATAATTATATCATTTTTTAATAAGGTTTGATTTTCAAAATTACACATAGTTGCAATGTAAACATAGAATAAAACGAAAAAGTGATGATAAAACAAACCGAAATAACATTGCCGTCATTTGGGAGGGGGTTTCATCTTGTTACCGGATTGATAACTGAAAAAATTTCCCCGTTGCCTGAAACCGGGCTTGTGAACCTGTTCATCAAGCATACCTCAGCTGCATTGACAATTAATGAAAATGCTGACCCGGGTGTTCTAACGGATATGGAATACATAATGAGTAAAATGGTGCCTGAAAAGGACAGCAATTATGTTCATACAATAGAGGGACCCGACGATATGCCAGCTCATGCCAAAACCACAATGACCGGAATCTCTCTTACTATCCCGGTTACGGGCGGCAGGCTTAATCTGGGAACCTGGCAGGGCATATATCTTTGTGAATTCAGGAACCGGGGAGGAAACCGTAAAATTGTTGCAACGGTTTACGGGTAGTTTGCTGTCCGGTCAGAAATACCTGTTCGGTGTTGTTTAGTCTGACAAGGCAAAATAACACTACGTTGTTCCGGCTTCTATTATGTAAGAAGCATCTGACCGGGTCTGGTTTTTCTTGCAACCCGCATTAAAGTCCACTAAGCCGGATAATCTGCCATTATGCAGGAAGGATCCGTACCGGACTCGTTTAGTCTGGCAAGGTGCATTAAAGTCCACTATGCTCCGTCCTCCTTATTATCTCATCCTGCAATGTCTCCCCGAGGTCATTGAAGTAATCGGAATAACCGGCAACCCGCACAATGAGGTCACGGTACTTTTCAGGGTTCTTTTTGGCATCCCTGAGCGTTTTGGCATCGGTTACGTTAAACTGGACATGGTGGCCGTCCAGCCTGAAGTAAGTGCGAACCAGGGAAACCATCTTGTCAATGCTTTCGCTGCCGGAAAAGAAAGAAGGCGAAAATTTCTGGTTGAGCAGGGTGCCCCCCGTCTTTATGTGGTCTATTTTGGCAGCTGACATAATTACCGCTGTAGGACCTTTGGTGTCGGCTCCCTGTACCGGACTGATACCTTCGCTTAATGGTTGGCCTGACAGTCTTCCGTCGGGCATTGCTCCGGTAACGCTGCCGAAATATACATGACATGTGGTGGGGAGAAGGTTGATACGGAATGTTCCCCCGCAGGAGGAAAGCTTTCCGTTAACTGCATTGTAAAAGCTGTTGAAAACCATTACTGCAAAACGGTCGGCATAATCATCGTTGTTGCCCCATTTGGGGGTTTGGTAAACCAGGTTGTGCCGCAGCTCTTCATGCCTTTTAAAGTTTGCTTTCAGGGCTTTGAGCATAACTTTCATGGTAACCGATCTCTCATCAAAAACATTAAAGCAGATTGAAGCCAGGTTATCGGTTATACTTCCCAGTCCAACCCCCTGTATGTACCTTGTGTTATAACGTGCTCCACCTGAGTTGTAATCCCTTCCCTTCCTGATACAGTCCTCTGTTATTACAGACAACAGCGGTGCAGGCATATTGAGTGAATAAAGCTTTTCGATGATATTGTTCCCTTCCGTTTTGATCGAGGCAAAATATTCCAGTTGCTTTTCAAAGGCCTCGTAAAGTTCGTGGAAAGATTTAAAAGATGAGGGATCGCCCGTTTTTATTCCGGTTTTTTTTCCTGTAGCAGGGTCGGTGCCATTGTTCAGGGTTATCTCAAGTATCTTGTTCAGGTTGAAGTAGCCGGTAAGGATATAGGCCTCGGTACCGAAGGCTCCTGTTTCAACACAACCGCTTGCACCGCCGTTGCGGGCATCTGTTATGGATTTTCCCTGACTGAGAAGTTGCTGAATAATAGCATCTGTGTTGAACAGCGAGGGCTGTCCGAATCCTGTTTTCACAACCTCCAGCGCCCTTTTAACAAAAGTATCGGGATTCTTTTTACTTATCTGAACCATGGTTCCCGGCTGGATGAGCCTCATTTCCTCTATAACGTCGAGAATGAGGTATGACAGCTCGTTTACAGCATCGCTTCCGTCTTCATTCACCCCGCCAGCATTTATCAGCGTGAAATCGGAATAGGTATTGCTTTCCTGTGCCGTAACGCCGGTTTTAGGAGGAGAGGGATGGTTGTTGAACTTTATCCAGAATGACTGAAGCAGCTCTTTTGCCCTTTCCCTGGTCAGTGTACCCGAATCTATCTCTTTCCTGTAAAAGGGGTAAAGATGCCTGTCAAGCCTGCCAGGATTGAATGAGTCCCATGGATTAAGCTCAGTTATTACCCCCAGATGTATGAACCAGTAATGCTGCAAGGCTTCATGGAAAGTTGATGGTGCGCCGGCAGGTACCCGCCTGCATATCAATGCCATATCTTTCAGCTCCTTTGCCCTTTCCGGGTCTCTTTCCTTTTCCGCCAGTTTTTCCAGTTCCACAGCATAACGTGATGCAAAATCCATCAGTGAATAAGCGGCTATATCCATTGCCTTTAATTCCTCACGCTTTTCAAATGCAACGGGGTCGTTGTTAAAGTCGAGCCTGGAAAGTGCTTCATGAATCTCTTCCCTGTAATCGCGCATACCTTTAAGGAACACATTTTTTCCTGCAACAGTATGGCCGGGCGCCCTCTGCTCCTGGAACTCGGTGAAAACACCCGCCCGGTATGCTTCAAGCCATCGGCTGCTCATGTTGCCGAATATTTTGTCCCTTTGCGTTCGTCCCTTCCAGAAAGGAATTACAATATCTTTATAAACCCTCCTGAATTCTTCATCTGCTTCGAAGGCAACTTTCTTTCTGGAACTTATTATGTCAAGGTCATCAAGTGAGTGAAGGCATATTTCGGGATAAGTGGGTGCAGCTTTGGGTGCAGGTCCCCGTTCACCGGCAATAAGTTCTCCCGGGTTGATGCAAATGGATTTGTTTAAAATAATATGCCTGAAGCATAATGCTCTTTGCACGGGTATGGAGTTTTTATCCGGGTCTTCCTCGCTGTAAAAAGAGGTAACCAGCAGAGCCCTTTCGGCAGAAAGTTTGTATGGAGCTTCAATACTTGCTTTTCTCAGTTTCTTTATCCTGTTGTTCATAATGATCAAATAATTGATATTAATTCTGTTCCGTTATCAGTATTGCAAAGCTGTGTTATAAGAAAATAGCTCAACATTAGCGAATTATTATCCTCCTATTGTAACAACGGGAAATTTTTCAAGAAAAAAATCCCTGATCCTTTCACTTTTTTCCCTGTTGTATGGCTTTTCGCCCCCCCGGTAAACTTTCTTCCCGAACCGTTTGTACTTCGAAACTGCAATATTGTGACGGGGAAGAAGGTCTATCCGGGTAATGCCGGGATGCTCCAGCATTATTTCCCTTAGTCCGGTCAAATTCTTTTCTGTATCGGTAATATCTTCTACCAGCGGGATCCTGATGAAAATCTCTTTTCCTTCCGAGGAAATTATTTTGAGGTTTTCCAGTATCCTTTTGTTTGATACCCCGGTGTACTTTTCATGTTCATCTTTGTTTGCAAGCTTCAGGTCAAAAAGGAATAAATTTGTAAGGGGTATTGCAGTTTTGATCTCACCGGCACCGGCATATCCGCAAGTGTCAATTGCCGTATGAATCCCGGCTTCATTGCACTTTTCAAGCAGTGAAAAGAGGAATACCGGTCTGGCAAACGGTTCTCCGCCCGAAAAAGTCACACCGCCGCCCGATTCTTCATAAAAAACCCTGTCCTTTTCTATCTCCTGCATTACGTCGCCGGCCGTTACAATATTGCCTGCCTGCGAGTCAACCTTGAACTCCGTTCCTTCCAGCATGTTGACACGGGTAAAGTTTTCCGGTTCTAACAACTGTCCTTCCGGATTATGGCACCATATACAGCGAAGCGGACAACCCTTGAAAAATACCGTAGTCCTTATGCCGGGTCCGTCGTGGACTGAAAAGTGTTTAATATCGAAAATCACTCCCTTCATAACCGGGTTACTGTTAAAATCACATTATTTTACAATATTAACCTTTTATTCCTCTTGCAGCAAAAATGATTCTCATGTGACGCCCGGAACAACAACTGCAAAAAGTTCATTTCTAAATGGATATGCCGTTGCTTTTCACTGAAACCGGACATTTTCATTTTTTTTACTTTAAAATATTCATACCTTTGAAAATGTTCAATCAGTTTACAAATAAATTTCATAAAAAATATGAGTAAATTATTGTTGTTGGGAGACGAAGCAATAGCGCAGGGTGGACTTGATGCGGGTATTTCTGGTATATATGCATATCCCGGAACGCCCTCCACAGAAATAATGGAATATGTTCAAATGTCAAAAATGGCTGAAGAACGCAATGTATTCCGCAACTGGTCGGTTAACGAAAAGACTGCAATGGAAGCGGCTCTGGGCATGTCCTATGCAGGCAAACGCTCAATGGTTTGCATGAAGCATGTTGGACTGAATGTGGCGGCCGACCCTTTTATGAATGCTGCAATTACGGGTGTCAACGGCGGTATGGTAGTTGTAGTGGCTGACGACCCGTCAATGCATTCATCCCAGAATGAACAGGACTCCCGCTTTTACGGGAAGTTTGCACTTGTCCCGGTACTTGAACCTGCAAATCAGCAGGAAGCTTACGACATGGCTTTCAGGGGATTCGACCTGTCCGAAAAGTACGGTGTCCCTGTAATGCTGAGGCTTACTACAAGACTTGCACATTCCCGGTCGGGTGTTGAAAGGGTGAAAGCAAGGGAAGAGAATAAACTCAAGTTGCCCGAAGACCCGCGCCAGTTTGTTCTCCTGCCTGTGATTGCAAGGAAAAGATATAAGCTGCTTCTTTCCAATCAGGAGAGTTTTGAAACTGAATCGGATAAATCGGATTTCAACCGTTATATTCCCGGCGATGACAAGTCAGTTGGTTTCATAGTGTGCGGTCTTGCATGGAATTACCTTATGGAGAATTTCAATGAAAGGCCTCTGAGGAATCCTGTTCTCAAATTATGCCAGTACCCTTTGCCCCGGAAAATGGTGGAACAGATAGCAAACGATTGTGATGAGCTTATTGTAATTGAGGACGGGTATCCCCTCGTTGAAGAATCGCTTAAAGGGTTTCTGGAAAGAGGGATAAAGGTGAGGGGGAGACTTGACGGTACACTGCCCCGCGACGGGGAACTGAACCCCGATCATGTGGCAAGGGCTGTTGGACTGGAAGTCAAAAGCGGCAAAAATATCCCCCCTGTGGTCACAAACAGGCCTCCTGCAATGTGCAAGGGATGCAGCCATATAGACATGTACAATGCGCTTCTGGAAGCGCTTGAAAAATATGGAAAGGGACGTGTATTCTCCGATATCGGTTGTTATACCCTTGGTGCTCTGGAACCTTTCAATGCCATAAACTCCTGCGTTGACATGGGAGCATCAATAACAATGGCAAAAGGGGCTGCCGATGCCGGTCTTTTTCCCTCTGTTGCAGTAATTGGAGATTCAACATACACCCATTCCGGTATTACAGGACTGCTTGATTGTGTAAATGACCGCTCTCCGGTTACCGTGATTATTTCTGATAACCTGACCACTGGAATGACAGGCGGACAGCAATCTTCCGCAACCGGTCGCATTACAGAAATATGCAAAGGGGTGGGTGTTGAACCAGACCATGTCAGGGTTATTAATCCACTGAAAAAGCACCACGAGGAAAACAGGGAGATAATAAAGGAAGAGTTAGAATACAGGGGCGTATCGGTGATCATAGCACAGCGTGAGTGTATTCAGACAGTAATGCGCAAAAAGAAAGACAACAAAAGCAAACAATAAACTGTTATCAATATGAAGATAGATATAATTTTATCAGGAGTGGGCGGACAGGGAATTGTATCCATTGCCGCAACTATAGGCATGGCTGCAATAGCTGAGAACCTTAATCTAAAGCAATCGGAAGTACACGGTATGAGTCAGAGAGGCGGTGCTGTACAATCCAATCTCAGGATATCCGACAAGGAGATCCTTTCCGATCTGATACCTAATGGACAGGCAGATCTGATTCTTTCTGTTGAGCCTATGGAATCCCTAAGGTATCTTCCTTACCTTTCAGAGGACGGGTGGCTTGTAACCAATACCACCCCTTTTGTTAATATTCCAAATTATCCTGATATAGAGGAGATAATGAATGAAATACGAGCCATACCAAACCATGTGGCAATTGATGCCGACAAGATGGCAAAAGAAACCGGGTCACCACGGTCTTCCAATATGGTGATGCTGGGAGCAGCATCACCATATATCAATTTGCCCCTTAAAAGGTTTGAAGAAGGAATAAGGAAAATTTTTGAAAGGAAGGGGGAAGATGTAGTCAGCGCAAACCTGAAGGCGCTGTATGCCGGCAGGGAGTTTGCACAGGAAAACAAATAACCCTAATCAGAAAAACCAAATAAAGCATGTTTAACGAGAATGATATTGAAGAGCTTAAAAAACGCAATATTGACCCGGAAACGGTGGAAAGACAGGTTGATCAGTTCAGGGAGGGAATTCCTTATGCGCCACTTGTAAAACCCGCAAAGATAAAGGAAGGAATACTCAAGCCCTGTGATGAGACTCTGGATGACCTGAGGCAGCTTTATAGCGAACACTGCAAAAAGGAAAAAATTGTAAAGTTCGTACCTGCATCCGGCGCAGCCACAAGAATGTTCAAGGAGTTTTACAAATATATTGAAAACGCAGAAAAAGAAGGTGATACCACTGTTTCGGCAGCTGTTGCAGAATTTGTTGACAATCTCCATAAGTTTGCATTCTATGAGACTCTAAGGGACAGGCTTGAAAGGAAAGGTGTGAAAATATCCTCAAATGCTGATGCCGGCGATTTAAAGGTTATCATAGAATCTGTCCTGAATGAGGATGGGCTCAATTTCGACAACCTGCCTAAGGGACTGCTCCCTTTCCACAGGTATAACAACAGCTATCGCACTGCTTTTGAAGAGCACCTTGTTGAGGGCGCCTTTTATGCCAAAGGGGGCAATGATACTGTCAATATTCATATGACAGTATCCCCCGAACACCAGGAACTTTTCAGGGAGAAGGCGGAAGAGGTATTGCAGGGATACGAAAACCAGTTCAAATGCCATTTCAACATTGAGTTTTCCTGGCAAAGTCCGTCAACAGACACAATAGCGGTTGACCTGAACAACAATCCGGTAAGGGATGATGAAGGAAAGCTTGTTTTCAGGCCGGGGGGACACGGGGCACTAATTGAAAACCTCAATTCACTTGATGCGGACATTGTTTTTATCAAGAATATAGACAATGTGGTACCTGATGCATTGAAGAACGTGACCATTAAGTACAAGAAGCTTCTTGGGGGAATCCTTCTTTCACTGCGCGAGAGGATATTTCACTATATCGATGCTGTTGAGAACAACACCATGCCTGGCGACGGGGAGTTGGAAGAGATATTGTATTTTCTTGAAAACGAGCTTTGTATTATACCACCTCCTGGCATCATGTCTTCAGGCACTGACAGGAAAAGGGAATATATACTGAAAAAGCTGAAAAGACCTCTTCGTGTATGCGGGATGGTCGAAAACAGGAGTGAACCTGGTGGCGGCCCTTTCTGGGTAAGGAACATTGACCAGTCTGTTTCGCTTCAGATTGTGGAAACCTCCCAGATAGAGTTGTCGCACCCTGAGGTTAAGAAAATTTTTAACAGTGCTACACATTTCAATCCCGTTGACATTCTCTGTTCACTGAAAGATCATAACGGAAAGAAATTTGACCTGATGAAACACCGCAACCCAAATGACGGGGTGATCACGGTCAGGTCCTACAACGGCAAAGAGATAAAAGCTCTTGAGTTGCCGGGGTTGTGGAATGGTGGGATGGCTGACTGGAACACTGTTTTTGTGGAGGTGCCGCTTCTCACTTTCAACCCGGTTAAAACTATATTTGACCTGTTGCGTCCCGAACATATAAGCTGATTGTTTTACGTTGCTTTTTTAAAAACCGTATTGAGTAATGCAGGAGATTAATAAGGTTTTAAGCAGGTTTGTTGAAAGAAGCAAAGAACTGAATTGCATTTACCGGGTTGAGGAACTAATTCACCGTCAGGAACTTTCAACTGATGAATTGTTCAGTGAACTTGTAAAGGTCATTCCTTCCGGATGGCAGCATTCCACTGTATGCGAGGTGAAGATCACTTATGATGACAGGGAGTACACCTCTGATGATTACAGGGATACCGACTGGAAGCAGGAGGCTGACCTCGTGGTTGACAATAATGTTGTAGGGACAATTAAGGTTGTTTATATACAGCCTATCGAAAAAGAGAGCAATGAGCAGTTCATGCCTGATGAGTACAAACTTTTGAATCACATTGCCCAGCAGGTGTCCAACTGGCTGCTGATAAAGCGGGTAAAAAAATCGCTTGATATAATTGAAAAAAAGGAGGCAGAAGCTTCTGCAGAAGAACAAAAAGAACTGGTTCCGGCAACTGATGAGCACTGGAAATGGAGGTTCAGGATAGCCCAAAAAATTGCCGATAAAACAGATATGGACAAATTTGGAGTTCATGGGATTTATCTTATTGGCAGCAGCAAGAATGCTACTGCCGGTCCGGCCAGTGATATTGACTTTCTGGTTCACTTTGACGGGGATCCTGTTAAGGAAGAGCTTCTTAAATGCTGGTTTGAAGGATGGAGCCATTGCCTTGCTGAAATGAATTTTCAGAAAACAGGGTATATGGTGAAGGAAGGGCTGATAGACCTCCATCTTGTAACCGACGGGGATGTGGAGAATAAAACAAGCTATGCGGTTCTTATAGATTCGGTGAACGACAGGGCAAGACCGTTAAAAACAAGATAATACGTGTGAAACGGCCAATAAAATGTTTTTTTGTATCTGACCTGCATGGCAGGAAAGAAAAATATAATAAACTCTTTTCTGTTATTGAGGAAGAGAAGCCTGAAATGGTCTTCATGGGAGGCGACCTGTTGCCGTCATTTTATTCATCCGTAGACCCGGAATCTTTTATAAGGGATTTTCTGGGTAACGCTTTTGATGACCTCAGGAAAAAGCTTGGAAAACAATATCCCCATTTTTATCTGATCATGGGTAATGATGACCCGAAGGTTTACGAAGAAGCTTTTATTTCGCTGGAAAAAAAAGGAATGATCAGCTATATGCACCTGAAAAGTAAAACATTTGGCAAATATTGCATATACGGGTATTCATGCATTCCGCCATCACCCTTTATGTTAAAGGACTGGGAAAGGTATGATGTATCCAGGTATGCTGATCCGGGATGCATACATCCTTCAGAAGGCAGTTTTTCGTCAGAAACAGTTAAACAAATTGAACATATAACAATAAGTGATGAATTAAAAGAGTTGTGCGGTAATAAAGACCTTTCTGCATCAATTATTCTTTTTCACTCACCTCCCTATAATACAAACCTCGACCGTGCGGCACTTGACGGTGAGGTGTTTGACCATGTTCCGCTCGATGTGCATATCGGCAGTATAGCTGTCAGGCGTTTCATTGAAGAGTGTTCCCCTTATATCACCCTTCATGGCCATGTACATGAATCATCTGCCATAACCGGGCAATGGAAGCAAAAAATTGGTACTACATGGTGCTTTTCGGCTGCATGGAACGGGAGGGAACTGGCACTGGTTACATTCGATGCCGGTAATCCGGAGGATGCAACCAGAAGGCTATTGTAGAACTTTTTCTTATGATATCATACTTATTAAACTAAAACAGAAACAAATGGAAGAACTAAAGACAATTGAGATCCTTAAGACTGCAATTCTTATTGAACGCAGGGGAGAGGCTTTTTACCGGAAGGTGTCCGAACAGGCTTCCAACTCCGGTGTGAAGGAGATTTTCGACATAATGGCAAGGGAAGAGGTGCTGCACGCAAAGGTTCTGCGTGACAAATATGCGGATTTTATGAAGAACAAAAAGTTTTCCTCCTCAAAATTTCCTAAGCAGGAAGACGATTCGGCAGCAGATATTGTGCTGACCGAAGAAGTAAAAAAGAAGATATCCAGTGCAGGATTTGAGGCTGCAGCCATATCTGCCGCAATAGATATGGAGAACAAAGCTATTGAGGTTTATTCCGACAGGGCAAGGAATGCAACCGATCCGAACGAGAAAAAGCTTTATAAATGGTTGGCTGACTGGGAGAGGGGGCATCACAAGCTGCTGTTCGACCTTGACCGTGATCTGAGGGAGAGGATATGGAATGACAACCAGTTCTGGCCGTTCTAGTAACACTTAATACCCCGTTCCCCCGGGGCGTGATAATTTCCTGGCAGGACGTTGCCAAAAATATTATACCTGAGAGTATTTGCTTCCAAACACTCAGTGGTTTGTAAATAATCTTTTATTGCATATTTTTGAAGGTTTTTTGGACATTCAATATTAACTGATCCGTTTTATTATTACAATTATGAAAAAAATACACTACTCTCTTATATTAATTATACCACTGCTTTTTACGGTTGCATGTGAATCTCCTGAAATAAAAGGAGAGATTGCCGACGGGGGAATGGTAGTAACTGCCCATCCTGAAGCTTCCGAAATTGGCGCGGAAATCCTGAAAAAGGGAGGCAATGCTGTAGATGCTGCTATTGCAGTTGAGTTTGCCCTTGCAGTCTGCTATCCCCGCGCAGGAAACCTTGGAGGTGGCGGATTTGTTGTTTACAGGCAAAACGACGGTTCGGTCGATGCAATTGATTACAGGGAGATGGCTCCCTCTGAAGCTCACAGGGATATGTTCCTGGATGATGAAGGAGAAGTGATTGAAAACAAGTCCATTAACACTCACAAAGCGTCAGGCGTACCCGGAACGGTAGCCGGAATGGAAGAGCTTCACAGAAAGTACGGCACCATGCCTTTTCATACCCTTGTTGAGCCGGCAATTAAGCTTGCACTGCACGGCTTCCCGGTTACTGCCAACCAGGCATCTGTTTACAACAACAACCGTGAAAGGTTTATTGAAATTAATGCTGTGCCACCGGCATTTGTCAAAGATACACCATGGCAGGAGGGTGATACTCTGGTGCAGACAGAACTGGCGCACACACTTCAACTAATAGCTGAAAGAGGCCGCGACGGGTTTTACAGGGGTGATGTGGCAGACCATATTGTAAGGGAGATGGAAAGAGGTGGCGGAATAATCTCACATGAAGACCTTGAGAACTATACTCCTGTTTGGAGATCTCCTGTAACTGGCATTTATAAAGACTACAAGGTTATTTCAATGTCACCCCCGTCAAGTGGCGGTATAGCACTTCTGCAGCTACTTGGTAAGGTTGAGCCTTACCCTGTTGATGAATGGGGCCACAACTCGGTTAAAACAACGCATCTGATGGCGGAGGCAGAAAGAAGGGTTTATGCTGACCGTTCAAAACACCTTGGTGATCCCGATTTTTATCCCGTACCTGTTGAACAACTTTTATGCAGTGACTACCTTCTTGAACGTATGGAAAATTTTTCGATGGAAGCAGCAACGCCATCTGAAGAGATAGCTCCCGGCGAAATTGTTTATCCCGAAAGTGAAGAAACCACCCACTATTCTATAGTTGACCGCGACAGGAATGCAGTGGCGGGAACTGTGACACTGAACCGTTCCTTCGGCAACTTTGTAGTAATTCCCGGCGCGGGATTCCTGATGAACAATGAAATGGACGACTTCAGCATAAAGCCAGGACATCCCAATATGTTCGGACTCATAGGAGGTGAGGCAAATGCCATAGAACCCGGCAAACGCATGCTTAGCTCCATGACGCCTACTATACTTGAAAAGGATGGCGAACTTTTTATGGTTGTCGGAACACCAGGAGGCTCTACCATTATTACTTCGGTTTTCCAGACCATCCTGAATGTTATAGAGCACGGCATGGGTATGCAGGAAGCTGTTAATGCTCCCAGATGGCATCACCAGTGGCTGCCGGATGTAATATCTGCAGAGGAAGATGCATTCAGTCCTCTAGTACAGGATGAACTTGAAAGAATGGGACACAGCTTTAGAGACCGCTCATCAATAGGAAGGGTAGATGCAATACTTGTTCTGCCCGGTGGCATGCTTGAAGGCGGAGCCGATCCACGTGGTGACGATACGGCAAGGGGAGTCAGCACCCGTTGATCATGCATCTTTTCATAAAGATTATTATTTTGACCTGTTTTTGATTTTTTTACATTAATCTTTTCCATGTTTGGACAAACTGTTGTTTTATTAAAATTTGTCTTTTCCCGTTAAAGTTTATTAGATCAATTAGATGGTTGAAGTTTGGGTATTTTTGATAACTTTAGCGACTGTTATTCGTATATAATTATTAATGCATTAAAAAGTGAAAAGTTTAAAATTGCCCGGAAACAACATCATATTCAACTGTCTATGAAAAGAGTAGAATCGCGTACATTGTATAATCTTGATTACCTTCACGAAATATCTGAAGGAGATACTGAATTTATTCATGAAATGATAAGGTTATTTATTGTTGAGATACCTTCCAGGCTTAACAAAATAATACTGCTCCTTACAGAAGAAAAACGTCAAAAGGCAACTGATGAGGTTCACCGTATTGCCCCCAACTTTTCACTTTTTGGATTGGAGAAGATGATTGAAAGGCTGAACCAGGCCGAAAACTGCCTCAGGTCGGGTACTGAATGCAGGGTTGTGGTCAATGAACTTAAATGCTTAAGGGATGAATTCAATGAGGTGGCTTTTCAGCTAAAATCTGATCATAATATAAACTGAATATGAACATCCTGGTATGTGAAGACGACGTGTTGACGCTGAAAGCCCTGGAATACACACTTAAAAAGGATGGTTACAGGGTTTTGTCGGCTGCAGATGGGCTTAAAGGTGCAGAGATTCTTAATGAAAGAAAAGAGGAGATTGATTTCATGATAACCGACCAGCATATGCCCTATAAGAGTGGACTTGAATTGGTTTGTATAGCAAGGGTTGAATTAAAAATGAAGATCCCGATTGTAATGCTTACCAGGGTGAGCCTTGGGGAGGCAAAGAAAAGGGCTGGCAGTCTGGGAGTGAACGCATATATTACCAAGCCTTTCAATCCTGCTGGCCTGTCTGATATAATCAAAAAACTGCTTGAAGAGTCTGCTACCGCCAAAAGCAGTGGTGAAACAGGTGACACACCCTGATGCGGGGATGGACAGCCGGGCTTCTTAATATACATATAAAATGGGTACATTCTTAAGTAAAGTAAAATACAGCCTTTTCATTGTTACGGGACTGCTCCTGCTTTTTAACATCAATACCGGAAATGCTTCCTCATTCCATTCGTCAGACACAGTTACAGTTGAAGACCTTTTTCACCTTGCCCGTCAGAGAGCTTACGACGGTGAAACTGAAAAGGCAAGGGAGATAGCATATAATGTGCTGGAAAATAATCAGGATTTTCATGATGCCCGGGTGCTGGTTGGCATAACCCTTTCATGGGACGGGCATTACGATTCAGCAAGAGTTCAGCTTAAACATGTACTGGATGCCCATACTGCACATTTTGATGCACTCAACGCCATAATAAATCTGGAACTGTGGGATGGAAACTATGAGGAAGCAGTAAAATACTGCAATATGGGTATTGATTACCATTACGAAACTACGAGGTTTCTGTTCATGAAGGCAAGGGCACTCAGACTGGCATGTCAGCTCCCCCTTGCAATAATAGCGGTAGAACAGGTACTCGATCTTTATCCTGGACACAGGGAGGCACAATTTCTGCTTGCATGGTACAAAATGCTTTACAACAGAAGCATATTAGAACTGTTTGAACACAATTTCCTTAAGATGCATTCAGGAATGCACCCTGAGCTTTTCAGGGAAAGGTCATATTTTCTTGCAGAGTATCATGGTGACTTTCACGACTCTCCATATGAAAGGCGCTGGCATATGGGGAGTGCAGGCTATTCGCATTATACACCTTACGGTCCTGTTACGGCAAAAATTAATTTTGCACAAACATATTTTGACGGAAGAGGGCTGACACGATATCCTTCATTTCAGTACGAACTTGAAACCTATCCGGTTTTTTCCCCACAATATTATGCCTATGCCTCCTATGCCTATTCCGGAGGCTCCAACTTCCCCAGGCATCGTGGCGGATTCGAACTTTTCAGAAACCTTCCCCGTGGATTTGAAACATCCCTTGGGTTCCGATACATATATTGGGATGAAAACTTTTTTTTTTATACGGGTAGTATAGGACTGTACCACGGCAATTACTGGTTTTCCCTGAGACCATACATATTTAAAGAAAACAGTGGAATATCACATTCAGTCCATCTGAATGTAAGGAGATATATGGCCAAAGATGGCGATTTTGCAGGAATAACAATCGGCAGGGGTGCAGTACCCGATGAAACATATGCAGCACCAGACCGTAAAATATATCTTAACAGTTGGACAGCAGGGGGCGAGTTAAGCAAGACGTTCATGTCAGATTACCTGTTCCGTGCCGGCATCAGATATGCATACGAGGAGTATCAAACCGGGTCGTACCGCGGACGGATAATTGTGCATGCAGTTTTAAGGTATTATCTGAACTGAGCGGCAGGTCAGGCTGTATTTTCAATTTTAAAAAAGTTCGGCAATTGGCAATTCTTTTCAATATAATTGTTATTTCCGGTAAAGCAATTCGGAGACTCCTGAAAACAGCAATATTCTTTTTTGCCGTTTTTTTGGGCTTTTTTCATCTCAATGCTAATGCAGCAATTCATCAGCAATCCTCTAACACATCAATATTCAATAATGAAAAAACAGACATTGGCAGGCACATTGTACCCCGGATAAGTGTGGCAGAAACAGTGGTAAGGTCTTTTACCTTCATGTATGAAATATCCGGCGTAATCACCAGCAATCCTGGATACGGGACGGATGGCGGTCTGATACAGCAAATTGACAGAAGGCGTGACGGCCCTTTTCTCATCAGGTTCCTTATAGCTGTTATTATCTATTCAATCTTCTCCATGCTTGTACTGCTTCTGATAATTCTTCTCCACCGCAACAAGCTTGAAATGATAGAAGAAATGACACAGGAGCTGAAGGAAAGGTACCAGGAACTCCTTATGGATTACCTGTTCGATGAAGACCACCAGGGGGAAACCCTTGATAAGATAAAGAAAGTGGCAGGCGATTCATTCAAAAGGCAGATCCTGATGAGCCAGATGAAGGATCTTATGATAAACCTTTCAGGAGACGCAGCCGAAAAACTAAAGGATTTATATTACAGGCTTGACCTTGACAGGGACTCGGAAGAAAAGGCGTTCAGCAAAAAATGGCATATTAAGGTAAGGGGATTCAGGGAACTGGCGCTAATGAATGTTACAAGGGCAAACGATGAGATAGTAAGATGTCTTCACAGCAGAAACAGTATACTCAGGATGGAAGCCCAGCTTGCACTTGTGAGGCTGGGTGAAGAGGACAGGTATGCTTTTCTTGACCATCTGGAAAGGCCTTTCACTCCATGGGAGCAGTTGAACGTACATCAAACAATTGTTTCCCATAACCTTGAGATCCCTAAATTTGAAAGATGGCTCAGTTCTTCCAATCCCACAGTTGTAAATTTTTCACTTAGAATGATTACTCTTTTTAATCAGAAGAAATCGTGGGAGAAAGTTGCCGAACTGCTTGACAGTCCATATTACAATGTAAGGGAGGAAGCAATAAAAACACTTGGGGAATTACGCATAAAAAATGCAATTCCTTTGCTAAAGCAGCATTATAAGACAGAAAAATATGAGAACTCTCTTGAGATTGTAAAAGCTATCAGAAAGATGCCTGACGAATCAGTTCTCAATTTCCTCAAGCTGGTTATTGACAAGGAGGACGATATCCAGCTTCAGATTGAGGCTGCCAAGGCTATTTATGAAATGGGGGAACCGGGCATAAAGGCTTTGAGAAAAATAATGAAAAGCGAGTACAAGAATTACCAGATCATTATAAAGCATGTATTGGACAGGCGTATTTGAAAATATTGTATACAATGGAATTTTTGCTTGACATATTCAGATGGGGTTTTAAAAACTTCCTTTTTATAATAACAATTGCCATTTTTTCCGCCTATGTTATACTGGCGGTCTTTTCTGCCATTACTCTCAGGAAATACCTGAGAAAAAACAGCTATGTTGATTACAACTCAATTATTCTTTCACCTCTTGCCCCGTCAATCTCGCTTATTGCACCAGCATATAATGAAGGAAAAACAATAGTTGAAAATGTAAGGGCATTGCTTTCACTTTATTACAATAATTTTGAAGTTATAGTAGTGAATGACGGAAGTACAGACGACCTCCTGGAAAGATGTATTGAGGCATACGACCTTGAAAAGGTGAACTACTATTTCGATTACCGTATTCCCTGCCAGAGGATCAGGGGTGTTTATAAATCGAAGAACCGTTCGTTTTACAACCTGACATTCATTGACAAGGTCAATGGCGGAAAGGCCGATGCGCTCAATGCAGGTATCAATGTTTCACGTAACAAGCTGATCGTAAGTATTGACGCTGATTCAATAATGGAGCCCGATGCACTTCAGAAAATGGTAAAGCCATTTCTTGAGGAAACTGATAAAAAGGTGATAGGTACCGGTGGAGTTGTCAGGATAATCAATTCCTGTGAGATAAGGAGCGGAAAAATCAGGAAAATCCACCTTCCCAAAAATTTTCTTGCCAGGGTGCAGGTTCTGGAATACACCCGAGCCTTTTTAATGGGGAGGATTGCATGGGCAAGGCTTGACGGATTGCTGCTGATTTCGGGTGCCCTTGGGATGTTTGACAAGGAAACCGTTATTAAGTGCGGTGGGTACAGCACCAAGACAGTCGGGGAGGACATGGAACTGGTTGTCAGAATGAGAAGATATATGGTGGAGAGCGGTCAAAAATACGTTGTAACATACATTCCCGATCCGCTTTGCTGGACAGAGGTGCCTTCAAGCCTGAAGGTGCTTGGAAGACAGCGCAACAGGTGGACAAGGGGTACTGCAGAAACCCTCTTTTCCCACAAAAAGATATTCCTGAATCCCAAATACCGTTCTTTCGGCATGTTTGGATATACATACTGGTTCTTTTTCGAATGGCTGACTCCCATTTTTGAATTTTTCGGGATCTCCTTTTTCATACTGTATGCCATTTTCAGTACACCAAACTGGCCTTTTGCGATTTTGCTCTTCACGTTTGTCTATACATTTGCGGTATCTCTGACTATCTGGGCAGTTCTTTTCGAAGAAATGACCTTCCATAAATATGAGAAAAAAAGGGACGTTCTCAGGTTGATCGGGACCGCATTTCTGGAACCGGTGTTGTACCACCCTCTCACCCTAATATGGGCAATAAAAGGTAACTGGAGCTTTCTGATAGGACAGAAGTCCTGGGGTAAAATGGACAGAAAGGGCTTCGATACAAAGAAAAAAGGTTGAAACAGTTTTCTCCTGCAGGGTATTGTTTATCTGGTAAATGAGGAATTGAAGCGGTTCCAGCCGTTTTTTACAGAAGACGCATTTATGATCTGCAAAATGTAAACCGGCTGCACTGTACCTTTAACAATCCCGAAAAAAATGCATAGATTCGTATTTTAAAAGTCCGGTTCACCGTCTGTATTAAATAATCTGGTTGTTATGCTTAAAGTAATCAGCAGGCTGATATTGAAAATGTCGGGATGGCGCATGGAAGGCGAGGTGCCTTCAGCTAAAAAATTTATTGTTATTGTTGCCCCTCATACAAGTAACTGGGATTATATAATTGGTCAGCTATTCTATTTTTCTCTTGGTATTCGCTCCAAAATAATGATAAAAAAAGAGCTCTTCTTTTTTCCCTTGAATATACTGTTCAGACTGGTGGGCGCAATACCCGTTGAGCGGGGTAAAAAAACCGGCATTGTGGAGCAGCTGGCTGAAGAGTTCAGGAAAAGGGATGAGATGATACTTACCATAACACCTGAAGGGACACGCAAGCGTGTTACAGAATGGAAAAAAGGTTTTTACCGTATTGCAATGAAGGCAAATGTGCCGGTAGTGCTGGGATATTTCGACTATAAAAGGAAGGTTGCGGGTGTGGGCGGTTTTTTTGAAATAACCGGTGATGAAAAAGAGGACATGAGAAGAATAAAGATGTTTTACAGGAATGTTAATGCCAAACATCCTGAAAAATTTTCTGTGGGTAATATTTAAAGATACATATTATGCAAGATCAGTTATTGATTACAGTTATCCAGACGTACATGGAATGGGAAAATTGGGATAAAAACCTTTCCCGTTTTGAAAAGTTGATTGAAAAACAAGGTGAAACTGACCTGATTGTATTGCCTGAAATGTTTACAACCGGCTTTTCCATGAGGCCTGAAATGTTTGCCGAAGAGTGGGGAGGGAAAACGTTAAGCTGGATGCAGCAGATGGCTGCAGATAAGGGGTGTGTGATAACCGGAAGCATAATGACCCGTGATAATGGGAAATTCTATAACAGGCTGGTATGGATGGAACCCGGGGGAACATATCAGTTATACGACAAAAAACACCTTTTCAGGTTTGCAAATGAGCATATGCATTACGAGCCCGGAAACAGAAGGATTGTAACCTCGCTCAAGGGATGGAAGGTGTGTCCGCTGATCTGCTACGATCTGCGCTTCCCTGTATGGAGCAGGAACCGTTATCATAACGGGGAGTATGAGTATGACCTGCTTATATATGTTGCCAACTGGCCTGCAGCCCGGATCAATGCCTGGAAAACACTGTTGACTGCAAGGGCAATTGAAAATCTTGCATATTCTTGCGGCGTAAACAGAACAGGTTATGACGCCGAAGGTATTGAGCATTCAGGCGACTCAATAGTTGCCAGTCCGCCTGGAGATATAATATGGCAACCTGAGAGCGGCAAGGAAACAGTTGAAACGGTAGTCCTTCCGGCTTCAATTCTGATAAATGCCAGGAAAAAATTGAAGGCAGGTGAAGACTGGGATAAATTTTCCACAGACCCGGCTTTTGACTGAATATTTTTTTATTCCACACTCCGTTTTTAAGAGCCCCTCCGTGCATTAACGATTGCCCGGGGAAATTTTCGGTTGCAAAGGATAAACTCGTTTGGGCATAGATGCCTTTTCTGAAGCTATTGCAGTGGTTTAACGTGTTTATCAATTTTTTACCGTGGCTTGCCGTGGGTTTAAAGTGAATTGCCCTGGTTTAAGCTGATTTGCCGTGGTTAAAGGACTTTCTTTGCAGTCAGGTTACACTATACTTTTATGAATGGCCAGAAGTCTGTTCAGCAACTCCTCCAGCATGTCAAGGCGAAGCATATTGGCACCGTCCGATTTTGCATCTGCCGGCTCGGGGTGGGTTTCCAGGAATATCCCGTCAACTCCCACTGCTATTCCGGCACTTGCAATAGTTCCGATCTGTGAAGGTATGCCGCCTGTTACCCCGGCAACCTGATTGGGTTGCTGCAGTGAATGGGTTACATCCAGCACCACGGGGTAGCCCTCTTTTTGCATTTCCGGAATACCCCTGAAGTCTACTACAAGGTCCTGATACCCGAACATGGTACCTCTTTCAGTCAGCATAATTCTCTGGTTGCCTGTAGACTCGATTTTTTCAATTGCAAACTTCATTGAGCCGGGCGAAAGGAATTGCCCCTTTTTTACATTTACAACTTTTCCGGTTTTGGAAGCTGCAATCAGCAGGTCTGTCTGCCTGCACAAGAACGCCGGTATCTGGAGAATATCTACGTATGCAGAAGCCATTTCGGCTTCTCCGGCGGAGTGGATGTCTGTAAGTACCGGGATATTCAAATCACTCCGGATCCCTGCAAGCACCCCCAGCGCCTCCCGGTCGCCTATCCCCGTGAAGGAATCAAGCCTCGAGCGGTTGGCTTTCCTGTATGAGCCCTTGAATATGAAAGGTATTCCAAGCCTGTTGCAAATGCTTTTGATCTCCCTTGCAATAGAGAAGGTTATTTCACTGCCTTCAACAACACAGGGGCCGGCAATGATAAAAAAGTTGCCGCTTTCGGTATGCTGAAGCCTGTCTATATTATAGTTTAACATAATTGATATATTGTTATGGGTGTCGTCAGTATTTGTATTTTCCCTTCCAGATGTTTCTCAGTTTCTCCAGCAGCTCTTTTTCCCTGGCATTTTCACCGGGAGTGTAAAGCAGCTTGCCTTTAATCTTTTCAGGAAGAAAATCGTCCTGTACAAAACTGCCGGGATAATCGTGTGCATATTTGTAGCCCTTGCCGTATCCAAGTTCTTTCATCAGACTGGTTGGGGCATTCCTTATATTCAGCGGCACGGGCAGGTCACCTGTTTCCTTAACCAGTCCAATAGCTTTTTCAATAGCCATATAGGCCGAATTACTTTTTGCTGAAGAGGCGAGGTAAATAGTTGCTTCTGACAGGATTATCCGTGCTTCGGGCATTCCTGTTACATGTATGGCATCGAAAGTGCTCTGGGCAATAAGCAATGCATTGGGATTTGCAAGGCCTATATCCTCTGCTGCAAGAATGAGAAGTCTTCTTGCTATGAATTTAGGATCTTCTCCTCCCTCAAGCATACGGGCAAGCCAGTAAACGGCTGCATTTGGGTCGCTGCCCCTGACAGATTTGATGAATGCCGATATGATATCGTAGTGCTGTTCACCGGTCTTGTCATAGAGGGCAATATTCTGCTGCAGCTTTTCTGTTACAAGCCGGTTGTCAACGACCCTCTTTTTTTCACCTTCCTGCGACATCACCACCAGCTCCAGCAGATTGTAAAGCTTGCGAACATCCCCTCCCGAATAACGCAAAAGTGCCTCAATTTCTGATATTTCCACTTCAATTTCCTTCAGGACAACATCGTTTTCAAGAGCAGAATGAACCAGGTTGAGCAGTTCATCTCGTCCGAGAGGTTCGAGAAGATAGACCTGGCAACGTGAAAGGAGGGGCGGGATGACTTCAAAGGAAGGGTTTTCGGTGGTGGCGCCTATGAGGGTGAGCACCCCCTCTTCTACTGCTCCCAGGAGTGAATCCTGCTGCGCCTTGCTGAAACGGTGTATTTCATCAATGAAGAGTATAGGTGAAGGACGGTTGAAAAATTGCTGTTTTTTTGCCTTTTCAATAACATCCCTTACATCCTTTACGCCTGAATGGACTGCACTCAGCACATGGAACGGACGTTCAAGTCCGGCAGAAAAGATACGCGCAAGAGTTGTTTTACCTGTACCGGGTGGCCCCCACAGGATCATGGAAGGAATTTTGCCGCTTTCAAACATTTTCCTGAGTGGCGCTCCTTTGCCGACAAGGTGCAACTGACCGTAAAAACCCTCAAGGCTTTTGGGTCTCATTCTTTCGGCTAACGGCTGGTTATATGACATTGATACAATTTGCAAACAGTTATACAGACCAAAATTACTTCAATAATTGCACATAATAAAACAATAGAGCGGTTCAAAGGTAAACTGCATTAGTTATCTTTCAGGTTTGGTGATCTTTACAGGAAACTGACAACCCATCAATTGCCGGTGCCTGTTTGGAGATAAAAAAAATAATTATATTTGATGCTTATTTTTTCAAATAAACCAGTTTATAAACCTTAAAAAATATCTCAACTTATGTGGAAACGATGGAAGCAACTTGAGCTGTACTGGAAGATTATCATAGGGATGGTAATCGGTATCATATGGGGTCTTCTTGCAATCTCTTTCGGGTGGCATGAATTCAATCAGGACTGGATCGCACCATGGGGTACCATTTTCCTGAACATGTTACGTCTGATAGCCATACCCCTGATCCTGGTTTCACTTATAAAGGGAATGGGGAGTCTGACCGATATTTCCAAATTGTCACGAATAGGGCTGAAAACGATAGGCTTTTTCATGATATCAACCGTGGTAGCTATTACAGTGGGACTTATAATTGTTAACGTTACAAAGCCTGGCGCTGCTTTCCCCGAGAGTACCCGTGCGGAAATGCAGGAACAGTACAGGGCTGATATTGAACAAAGACAGGCAATTGCACGAGAAGTGGAAGAAACCGGTCCACTTCAGGTTCTTGTGGAAATAGTGCCTTCCAATATTGTCGACGCTGCATCAGATAACCAGAATATTCTTCAGGTAATATTCTTTGCATTGCTTTTCGGCCTTGCAATGGCTCTGATAGGCAAGGAAAAGGTAAAGACACTCCATAGTGCAATAGACGGCCTCAACGAAATTGTGCTTAAGATCGTGATGCTTATAATGAAGTTTGCCCCGTACGGTGTAATTGCACTTATGGGGACTCTTGTGGTGGAGTTTGCAGGGGACGATGTTTCCGAAACACTTAACCTGTTTGCATCTCTTGGATTTTATATTCTAGTCACCTTTGTCGGGTTCTTTATAATGATATTTGTAATCTACCCGCTTGTTCTGATGGCTCTGACACCCATCAGGTACAAAGGCTTTTACAAGGCTATCAGTCCTGCAATGATGATAGCATTCTCAACCAGCTCCAGTGCAGCTGCCCTTCCTCTTAAGATCGAGCAGTGTGAAAAGGAGCTTGGGGTTTCGAAGACTATAACCGGTTTTGTACTTCCCATCGGGACAACGATCAATATGGACG
This sequence comes from Bacteroidota bacterium, assembly GCA_003551495.1. Classification (GTDB taxonomy): domain Bacteria; phylum Bacteroidota; class Bacteroidia; order Bacteroidales; family PUMT01; genus PUMT01. Next base: position 3,661 of record PUMT01000103.1, on the reverse strand, counting down.
GCACGAGCCTTTACCAGGCAGTTGCCGCGGTTTTCATTGCCCAGGCGTTCGGCTTTGACCTTACAATTGCTCAGCAGATGACAATTGTGGTGACTGCAACACTTGCATCTATAGGTACTCCGGGCGTTCCGGGAGGCGGAGTTGTTATGCTTGTTATTATCCTGACCGCCGTTGGATTGCCGGCTGAAGGTCTTGCAATGGTACTTGCACTTGACCGTCCGCTGGATATGATGAGAACGGTTGTAAACGTTACAGGTAACTGTGCTGCAGCTTCAATAATTGGAAACAGCGAAAATGAATTGTCCTATCCTCCTGTTAAAACAGCATAAATACAGAAAGGGCGACCATTAACAAATCAAATGCCTTGCTTTTATCTGACCCATTGGTCTTTTAAAAGCAGGGCATTTTTGTCCCTTACCAAATTGTAAGACATGTGGAAAAGATGGAAAAAACTTGAGCTCTACTGGAAGATCATCATAGGGATGTTTGCCGGCATACTTTGGGGTGTGGTGGCAGTTTCTTTCGGATGGCATGAATTCAGCAGGGACTGGGTTGAGCCGTGGGGCACCATTTTTCTTAACATGCTTCGCCTTATTGCCGTTCCGCTTGTTTTTGTCTCGCTTGTAAAGGGAATGGTGAGCCTGACAGATATTACCAAATTGTCGCGTATAGGACTGAAGACTATCGGTTTTTACCTTGTTTCAACAGTCGTGGCGATCACAATAGGGCTTCTTATAGTTAATGCAACCAGGCCGGGAGAGGCTTTTCCTGAAAGCACCCGTGCCGAGATGCAGGTTGTGCATGAAGAGGATATATCACTCAGAAGGGCTGTTGCCGAAGAGGTTGGTGAGGCAGGCCCCCTCCAGTTCATTGTGGAAATAGTGCCTCCGAATCTGGTGGAATCTGCATCAGATAACAGAAACATCCTTCAGATCATATTTTTTGCTTTTCTTACAGGACTCTCAATGGCTCTTATACCGAGGGGAAAGCTCGACACTGTTCACAATCTTTTGAACGGCATTAACGATGTTATTGTAAGGATCGTTATGATGGTTATGAATTTTGCCCCGTTCGGTGTTGTTGCACTTATGGCGAGCCTGGTGGTTGAGTTTGCCGGGGATGATGTTACCGAAACACTGGATATGTTTGCTTCCATGGGGTTCTATATGCTAATTGCCACATCAGGTTTCCTCTCCATGATATTCATAGTTTATCCTATGGTGGTTATGCTGATCACCCCTATCCGTTACAGGGCATTTTACAGGGCAATCATTCCAGCACAGATGATAGCTTTTTCCACCAGCTCAACAGCCGCAGCCCTGCCTGTTACAATGAGGCAGGTTGAAGGGGAACTTGGGGTTTCCAAAACCATTTCCGGTTTCGTCCTGCCTGTCGGTGTTACTTTCAACATGGACGGCACGGCTATGTATCAGGCTATAGCTGCAGTTTTTATTGCACAGGTGATTGGTATTGATCTCACATTGGCGCAGCAGCTTACTATTGTCCTTACCGCTACACTTGCATCAATTGGCACACCAAGCGTTCCCAGCGCCGGTATAGTTATGCTGGTTATTATACTTACTGCTGTGGGGCTCCCGGCAGAAGGACTTGCCATTATAATGGCGCTTGACCGGCCTCTTGATATGATCAGGACTATTGTAAATATAACAGGTGATTGTGTGGCTGCCTCCATAATCGCAAAAAGCGAAAACGAACTCTCTTATCCTCCCATAAAGAAACAGAATGTGTCCTGAATCTCTTTTTATTTTGAGAATAACTCTTACTTTTATATCTTAACAGACCGCTGATCACATAAAAATTTTTTATATGAGCGAAGTGGCTTTTTTTACTGAATACTGGCGCCCCTTTTTGTTCATAATCAATTTGATCTACCTTGTAACCGCAATAATTGTTTCTATTTCGGTTATAATGGACAACAGGAACCCGACCAAAACAATCTCCTGGATTATCATTCTTTTCCTCCTCCCATTTATTGGTCTGATAATATATTTCATGGTTGGTCAGAATTACCGGAAACAAAAGATCTTTACCAGGAAAGGGGTGGAGGACTTCAAGCGAATTCAGAACCTCAGTGAAAGGCAGCTTATTGAAATAGCATCAGACGACTTTATCGAGGATGAAAATATCCGAAACAAACTTCATATTATCAAGCTTCTTCTGAAAAACAACAAAGCACTTCTAACCAGGAAGAACAAGGCGACCATACTTAATAACGGAAAACAGATATTCAGATCGATAACTTCAGCCCTGAATCAAGCAAAAGACCATATTCATATAGAGTTTTACATTATTGAAGACGACAGGATAGGGAACGAGATAAAGGATATCCTAATAAAAAAGGCTCTGGAGGGGGTAAAGGTAAGGCTGATATACGATGATGTAGGCTCCTGGAGGCTAAGTGCCAGGTTTATAGATAGCCTGAGAAGGGCAGGTGTTGAAGTCTACCCCTTCATGCCCGTTAAGTTCCCTTTCCTTGCGAACAGGCTCAACTACCGTAGCCACAGGAAGATTATCATTATTGACGGCAAGACCGGGTATGTGGGTGGGGTGAATATAGCTGACAGGTATGCTTATGGTGACAGCAAGGTAAAATTCTGGCGGGACACCCATCTCAGGATCGAAGGGGAGGCCGTAAGCACACTGCAGGCTGTTTTTCTGATAGACTGGCACTTTGTATGCGGGAAATTGCTTGATGAGAACCGTTATTTCCCCAAAACCGATGTCAGAAAAACCAACCTTGTGCAGATTATCTCCAGTGGTCCGGATTCCGACTGGGCCAGTATTATGCAGGCCTTTTTCAGTGCCATATCGACTGCACGTAATTATATATATATTACAGTACCCTATTTCATTCCCAATGAAAGCATTTTAACGGCACTTAAGACCGTTTCACTTAGCGGGATTGATGTGCGTATGATCCTGCCTGCAAAATCGGATTCCAAACTTGCATATTACGGAACTATGTCATATGTGGAAGAGCTTCTGGAGGCCGGGATAAATGTTTACCTTTACAAAAAGGGATTTGTCCACAGCAAGCTGGTAATGGTGGATGACATTTTTTCATCGGTCGGCACGGCCAATATGGATATAAGAAGCTTTGACGATAATTTTGAGGTCAATGCCCTTATATATGATCAGAATACCACCAGCGAGTTGAAGGACTGTTTTTTTGACGACCTGGCAGAATGTGAAAAACTTACACTTGAGGATTACAAAAGGAGGCCTCTTTCGAGGAAATTCCTCGAATCGGTTGCCCGCCTCTTCAGTCCGCTACTCTGACGTTTATCTGCTTCGCGCCCGGCCTTTCCTGAAGTGCTGCCGGGGCTTTCCATTGTTCCGCTGTCCTGACCTTTTTCAGCTTTGCTGTTCTTACTTTTTTTGCTGCTGCCCCGGCCTTTGTCTCTCCCTTTAGCCCTGGCCTTTCTCTGCCTCGCTCTCACTGCCTTTCCTGATGTGCTAACGGGGTTTTCATTGTTCCGCTACTCTGACCTTTTTCTGCTTCGCACTCACTGCCTTTCCTGAAGTGCTGCCGGGGGGTTCATTGTTCCGCTGCCCTGGCCTTTTTCTGCTTCGCACTCACTGCCTTTCCTGATGTGCTAACGGGGTTTTCATTGTTCCGCTACTCTGACCTTTTTCTGCT
>PUMT01000262.1 GCA_003551495.1 Bacteroidota bacterium | reverse complement strand
TGGAGTTTGGCTTTTCCATCATGTGGAAAAGTTTATTGTTCAATAGTTGCTTTCCCTGGCCGGTTTCTGTTTTGTTCAGCATGAAATGAATGAATTTTCCCATATCTTCCGGTGTGGAGTGGATATAGCCGGCAGGATGATCCAGTATCGGGGATGCTTTCATTGGATTGGAATTTCTGTCGTATGAAACGGCCAGCTTTGTGTGGTCTCTTCCCAGAAAGTCTGTATTCACCATGTTGAGCGGGTCAAGTATAATTTCTTCAAGGTATTGATTATAAGGTTTCCCGCTGTATTTCTCAATAATATAGCCAAGCAGGGTGTATCCGGGATTGGAATAGGCATAGCGGGTTCCAGGCTGCCATCTCACTTTCCAGTATTCCGGATATCTTTGAATCACATCTGACAGCGGCATAAATTCAGTGTCACATGGAAAGCTGAGTTCAGAGAGGTAAAGGTCTCTGAAACCTGCAGTGTGCTCCAGAAGATGCTTAAGCAGTACAGGATTGGTCTTCTCCCACCTGTTCTGTATCCTGATATCAGGAACAAGATCTGATAAATGGTCGTCAAGGCTGATAATACCGTCCTGAACAAGATTCATGATGCCAAGGGCAATAAATGTCTTGGTTGCCGAGCCTATTCGGTAAACAGTTGTACTTCCGGCAGGTGTTCCCGAATCCATGTCCCTCACACCCACTGCATCTGATATTATGACAGAATCGGAAGTTGCCACAGCAAACCCCACTGATGCAATATTTAACTCACCGGCAATACTGTCAAGCCCTTTTCTTATCTGCTCAGCTTCCTGTCCATTAACAGCGGTTACAAACAGGAAAAACAACGGTATAATAATTTTTTTCATTTTAGCTGAATTAAGTTTGACCCAAAGTTCAATGAAAAATATTGCAGACAAAAACTAATCTGAATGAATGACCGGTTTGTGAGGATGAATGAATGAAATTACCTGTTGAACCGTTAGCCGAAAATTGCCATTTTCGGTGGTGGAGAAGTGGTAAATTTTAGCTGACACGCAGTACAAACCCTATGCTGCACCAACGGCTTTTAAAATCAAAAATAGACCCGGTAAGTCATCATGGGCATAAATCCCATCTGATAATAGGTTTCCACTTTTTGTTCACTGCTGTTCCAGTTCTGCACAAATATATTTTGTCTGTTTGTCATATTCTGAAGGTCCAGAGCCCATTCATGATCGGCGCTGTTACGGTTTAGACGGTAGGTTAAACGACCGTTAAGCCTGAAATAGTCAGGAAATCTTTCTTCATAGGCTTTATCCCAGTTATACCTGAGGGTGTTGTCGGCCATTGACTGCTGTTCGTCAATGGGCAGTTTGCGGTGACCTCCAGCATAAACCATTTTCAGGTCAGCCGAGAGAAGTGAATTACTTCCTGTTTTCCACTCATATCCTGTTAAAGCATTAAATACGAAATTATTGTTGAATGCAGAGTTTCTCCATACGCCGTCGTATCCGCGGTAACCCGAATCGAATACCGATGCTGTAACAAGGTAATAAAACCCTTTATTGAGGAATTTTTCAAGTGTAAGCTCAATACCTTTGTTTTCCCCTGTTCCGGAATTTTCCATATTGTCATAGGCCAGGAAAGAGTAGCCACCCCCCTGGTTCATCAGGGAAAATTCAGGTCTTCTCCATGCTACCGGTATGTTATAAAGCCTCTGGTAATATACCTCCAGTTTTAGCCTGTGCTCCTTTCCCAGCAGACGGTCGTACCCTGCAACCAGGTGCAGGCTCCGTGAAAAGTCAAGATCGATATTGGTCTTTTCATAAACAAGATTGAGGGTATCTGTCAGGCGCTGCGTGAAATAAACTGCCTTCATCTGAGTCTGACTGTGCATTCCGGCACCTATGTTGAATGACTGACCTTCGGTGAACTCCCATTTCATGCCAAGCCGAGGTTCAAATGAATAGCTGTTATTCAAAAACAGGCGAGAGGTGTGCAATCCGGATGTGACTGAAAGCTCATCAGAAAAGCGGTGCTGCCACTCGGCAAACAGCCGTCCGAATCCCATTTCCCCTGTGTTATCAATGTAATATGTGTAATGGTCACCTGGCGGTTGAAGCTCTTTCCCATTGTAGCTTACGTTGTACAGGTCATATACAAAACCTGCATTAAGGTAGTTTCTTGAGTTGAACCGGTGAGAGTATTTTGACGAAAGGGTATATTTCACTTCCCCGAGCGATTCTATGATCCTTTCCCGGTCAGGGTGAAAGTCCATATCGAATATATCAGCTGTGCTTTCTATACCTGAAATAGAGATACTGCTCGTTAAACGGGAGTCGTCATTGAAGTAGTAAACATGATTCAGTCCGGTTACACCCATTTTATTCGAATTGTAAAGATCCACTCCGGTAAACCCGTACCGGGCATCATCTGATTCGCTTGAAAGCATTGCGATCCTGTTGTTCCCGCCCAGTCCGAAAAGGGATACCCGTCCTTTTTCCAAAGGGATATTTATCTTGAAGGAGAGGTCCTTGTATTCAGGTATGGCTGATCCTGTTCCAAAGCTCATTCCGGCAGCATGAAGCACTTCCAGTGTGCTGTAACGGAAATTAACCATATATGAAGCCTGACTCTCTTTTGAAAACGGCCCTTCTGCACCCAGCTCAAAACCATTGAAACCCATTTGACCCATAAACTGATGCTTCTGGTTATTTCCGTTTCGCATTCTAATGTCGAAAGCACCTGCAAGTGCGTTGCCGAACTCTGCAGGGAATGCTGCAGTGTAAAAGTCTGAGTTGGTAAGATGGTTTATATTCAGCATACTTATAGGCCCGCCGGTAGATCCTATAGACCCGAAGTGGTTGGGGTTGGGTATTTCAACGCCTTCTAGTCTCCAGAGAAGTCCAAGCGGCGAATTGCCTCTTATTACAATATCATTTCGCTGGTCGGATACAGAAGAGACTCCTGCATAATTGGCAGCCATTCTTGAAGGGTCGCCAAGGCTTCCGGCAAAACGCTCCGTTTCATCAATGGTAAAAGAGCGGGCACTGACTACGGCCATTTCATTAACAGCCTGGTCTTTTCTGAAGTCGGGCCGCACTGAAATATCATCTATTGAGTAAACCTGTTCTTCCAGTTTGACTTCCACTACCAGCTCCCTGCCGGAGGTTAGCAACAGGTTGTTTAAAACAGCCGGCTTATAACCTACCATGCTGACCTGTACATTTATTCGTCCAACCGGAAGGTTTTCCATTCGAAAATTTCCGTTCACATCAGTTGTGGTCCCTTTCAAAGGATCGGTACCCAAAAGTACAACAGTTGCACCCGGAAGAGGCAATTCCGTGTATGAATCCAGGACTTCACCCCTGAATGTCTGGGTCAGTTCCTGCGGAACTGAAGTTAAGGCTGCTGTTTTTAATATGAGGATAAGAGCAATTGTAATTGATGATCTTTTCATAATTCAGATATTGGAACACAGGCAAAATTGTTATTCTTTTAATACTGTTAAAAACAAATATTGATGGGTAACACTTTTTGCTGATTGAATCACCAAAAATTGAATATGAGACGGAATAAAACTGTAAATGGTGATAATAAATTGTGCTTCATCATCAAATTTACAAAGGTGTTTTTGCATATCTTTGACAGGTCTTTACCTGATTTGATTTGGACATCACATTTGGGATAACCCGTACAAATGGAATGGTAAAATTTAACTATAAAAAGATGATGAAAAATGCTGACCTGAAGGGTTTAAGGTTTTTTTTGATTACAGCTATTGCAATTATGCCAAATATAACTGCATTTTCCGCCCCGGCAGCATTACAGCGCCAGTGGGCAGAGTACCTTGACAATGAAATAAGGGAAATGGTTGAAAGGAAAAACCTTCCCAATGCGGCTATTGCACTGGTAAAAAATGGCGAAATAGTTTTCCTGGAAGGTTATGGTTATGCAGATATTGAGGAGGGTACTGAAATCTGTCCACGAACAAGCCTTTTCCGAACCGGTTCGGTAGCAAAGATATTTACATGGACTTCCGTTATGCAGCTTGCGGAGCGCGGGGACATTGACCTGAGTGAAGATATTGGCGAATATATTGACTTCACCCTCTCAGAACGGATCCACGGAAAAGGAAGGCACTATTATCCAGCACCTGTGACGCTAAGGCATTTGTTAACTCACACAGCCGGCTTTGAGGATGTGCTTGAAGGGCTTTTTGTGCTCAATCCTGAAAATTTCACTACTCTGCGTGAATATCTTGTAAACAATATTCCTGCAAGAATTTATCCTCCCGGGACTGTGATGGCCTATTCCAATTACGGAACTGCTCTTGCCGGATATATAGTGCAAAGGGTGAGCGGAATTTCCTTTGAACAATATATTGAGGAAAATATTTTTTCACCTCTTGGAATGGGAAACAGCAGCTTTCGACAGCCTTTGCCTGGTGGGTTGCCTGACATGCTCGCAAATGCTTACCGGATGGTGGATGGTGAATTCATACAGGGAGAGTTTGAATATATGCCTTCTCCCGCAGGCGGTTTAAGCACCACGGCTGAAGATATGGCACGTTTCATGATTGCCCACCTGAACAGAGGAGGTGGAATTTTGCACGAACAAACTGTTAGCCGGATGCACTCCCGGCATTTTACGCATCATCCTCTTTTGGGAGGTATGGCTTACGGATTTATGGAATATACAAGAAATGGTCAAAGGGTGGTTTACCATACCGGCAGCTCAATGCTGTCAGATGCCGGTTTTTATATGATACCCGGTTCGGATGCAGGACTCTTCATTGTTTACAGTGGTGGCGATTTCATGGGGCATACAGAAATATTCAATAATTTTATCGATAAGTTCTTCCAGCCTGACGCCCCGGTACATGAAACGGGAGAGGAGTTTCAGCCCTTTAACGAACCGGTTGTGCCTTTGAACCTGGCACCCGGCAAGCCTGGAGGCGAATATCAGCAAAGCAGGAGGATAGAAACCCGGAGGGACAAACTCGTTAATTTGTTATCAATGGTGATGAGGGTCAGACCTGAAGGGGAGGAAGAACTAATGGTCAGTTTTCTGGGAAGCGACCACCGGTATGCATTAAAGGAGCCTGGAATATATGAAATCGTTGAAGGCCCTGTAAACTATCCTTTGGGACCTATGCAGTATATAGTTGTGACAAAGGATCCTTCAGAACGGGTTATGCTTGTAACCGACGGACCTGTAACTTACATCAGGATGCCTTTTTATGCAACGGGTTGGTTTGCTGCAGTAGTGGCAGTCTTTTCAATTCTGCTTGCACTCGGCAAGGTTCTGTATTTTGGGGTAAAGGGTGTGTCACTTTTTGCCGGACAAAGACAAAGAAATGCCGCGGAAATCATTAATACTCCCGGGTTTCCTGCAAGGGTTGTTGGAATATTTCATGCAGCTCTTGTTCTGCTTATGATGCTTGCACTGGCATCATCAGGGAACCCTCATCCGGTTTACCTTTTGCCTCCTTCTGCCTATGGTGAAAGAACGTTTATGACATTCCTGGTAGCTGTATTGCCTGCGGTTTTGATATTGCTTTCCCTGCCCCTGTTTGTATACTTTATTGCAGTATGGAGGAACAGATGGTGGAAAAAACCTGCAAGAATATATTACACACTCTATACTTTGTCAGCTCTACTGTTAACCTGGTTTTTCTTTTTCTACAATTCGATAAGGGTTTAGAGTTATACGGCCGGAAAAATTGAGTGTACTGTTTTTCATCCGCTAGTGCATATTTCAGGATAAAAATAATTCATGTACATTTGCAAACATGAAGTATGTAGGAGCCCATGTAAGTGCTGCCGGGGGTGTGGAGAATGCGCCCCTTAATGCCAGTGAGATAGGTGCAAAGGCTTTTGCCCTGTTTACGAAAAATCAAAGGCAATGGGCGGCAAAACCCCTCAGTAAAGAGAGCATAAAAGCTTTCAGGGATAATTGTGAAAGATTGGGATACAAGCCTTTTCAGATATTACCTCACGACAGCTACCTGATCAATCTCGGGCATCCTGAAAAAGATGGACTTGATAGATCAAGGAGCGCTTTTCTCGATGAGATGCAAAGGTGTGAGCAGCTTGGACTGGACAGGCTCAATTTCCATCCCGGAAGCCACCTGAATAAAACCTCAGAAGAAAAATGCCTCAAAACAATAGCCGAATCAGTCAATATTGCCCTGGATAAAACAAGGGGTGTTGCTGCAGTTATTGAAAATACAGCCGGTCAGGGAACCAACCTCGGTCATACATTTGAGCAGATAAATTTTATAATTGACCATATTGAAGACACTGAAAGAGTGGGGGTCTGCATAGATACTGCACATGCATATTCAGCCGGCTATGACCTCAGGACACCTGAAGGGTATGAAAAGAGTTTTAAAGAGTTTGACAGGATTATTGGTTTCGGGATGCTTAAAGGAATGCATATCAATGATTCAAAAAAGGAAATCGGCACAAGGGTTGACAGGCATAATCCTATTGGAGAGGGAACCCTGGGGGAACAGGTATTTGTGAGGATAATGAACGACAGCAGGTTCGACGGAATTCCCATTATACTTGAAACACCTGAGCCGGAACGGTGGAAAGAAGAGATAGCCTTTCTTTACAGCTCTGTTAAGTAATAGAATTATTCACCATTTTTCATTAAAGTAATTTCTTGAAGTGCCCCGGGAGACAAGCAGAAGCAGGTTGAAATATCAGAATATTGAGATTTCCAGAATAAAAGTAACGGAAATTACAGAGTACAGTAAACTTGCCGGGAAGACCTTTTACGAGACATTCCGGCAGACCACCTCCGGTGAAAATATGCGAAAATATCTTGAAGATTCTTTCAGTAAAAACCGGCTTAAATCCGAGTTGCTCACCTTTGGGGCACATCATTATTTTGCCAGGGTTGAAGGAGAGATAGCCGGATATCTCAAGGTCAACACAGGCGGTGCACAGAATGTATTCAAAGGAGATAATTTCACTGAGCTTGAAAGATTGTATGTTCTTAAGGAGTTTCAGGGTACAGGGACAGGTCAGGCGCTTCTCAACAAAGCTTTTGAAATAGCAATCGGTGAAGGAACTGATCATATATGGCTTGGGGTATGGGAAAACAATTTCAGGGCTATAAGGTTTTATATTAAGAACGGGTTTGTTCATACAGGAGAGCATCTTTTTATGGTGGGAGATGACAGGCAAACAGACCTGTTGATGGAGCGTAAGCTGTGATCTTTTTTAAATATGATGATACCAGGTTAATAATTTCTAATATTTATAAAATGAGAGATTTATTTATTTCTGCTTTGACAGTCACACTATTTTTAATTTTTGCAGGTTGTTCGGAAAAGCGGTTTATTCTTGCTGAAAAAAATGCAGTTGAAAACGGACTTTTACCTGCGATTCAGGTTGAAGGATATCCTGTTGCCACATTCAATTTATCAGACAGAATGGAGTATTATAATGTTCCTGGAGTGAGCATAGCCATTGTAAAAGATGGCCGGCTCAGGTGGGCTGAAGGATATGGCTTTGCAAATACCGAAAACGGTCAGATGGTTGATGAAAATACTCTTTTCCAGGCCGCATCAATCAGTAAACCCATAGCAGCACTGGGTGTTTTAATGCTGGCGGAGGAAGGAATGATCGATATTCATGCCGATGTGAACAATTATCTAAATGAATGGAAGATACCAGACAATGATTTTTCTATTAATGAGAAGGTTACTGCAGCAAGACTTCTTTCACACACGGCAGGAGTTACTGTCCACGGTTTCCCCGGTTACAATCAGAGCGACAACTTCCCATCAGTTATTGAAGTGCTGGAAGGGGAAGGCAATACTCCCCGGATATATGTTGATACCATACCAGGCGCTTTATGGAGGTATTCCGGAGGCGGCTACACAATTATGGAGAAAGTAGTGGAAGATGTCACAGGTATTTCATTTGAGGATTTTATGAGTGAAAATATACTTAAGCCGACCGGTATGGAAAACAGCACATATGAGCAGCCTCTGCCGGAACATCTTCATGCTGCCGCCAGTGCAGCTTACAACAGGCAGGGTGAAATTATTGAAGGTTTGTGGCATAACTACCCTGAAAGGGCAGCGGCAGGCCTGTGGACTACTCCTTCCGACCTGGCAAGATATTGCATGGAAATACAGAATATTATTTCCGGTTCACACGAAGGTATATTAACAAGGGAAAGTGTTTCGGAAATGTTGACCAAACAGAAAAATGACTGGGGGCTGGGCCCATCCCTCAGATGGGATGCAGATTCTCTCATATTTGAACACGGCGGGAAAAATGCCGGGTTTACCAACAGTCTTGTTGCTTTTGCAAACCGCGGTGATGCTGTTATTGTTATGACAAACGGTGATAATGCGCGGGAACTTATAAATGAGATACTGCGCTCGGTTTCAGATTACTATAACTGGGGAATAAGTTACCCTGAAATTGCCGTACCTGTTGAAATTACTGAGGATGAGCTGGAGATAATTACAGGTAACTTCAGTTTGATGGTAAATGAGGAAATACTTTTACTTGAATTTGAAAAAAAGGAAAATAGACTTTATGTTGCAGCAAACGGAATGAAGAAAGAATTAATTCATATTGGAGGATTACAGTTTGTTTCTGAAGATGGCGACAGGTTTTTATTCAGAAGTGATAATGGCTCCGGTATAAATATACTTTTGCTGAACCGCAGTTACAGATTCCAGAGAACCGATTAATAATCATTATTCGGGAATTCTTCAGATAAGGTAATGCTCACGTTATCAGTGCCAAATGTTGTCGTGTGCATTTTTTTTAAAAAAAACATGCTTTTAAACATCCTGTTTTAATAAATATTTTATATTTGCCTAAAACAATTGCCGGGAAAGGGTCATTCATGCTTACAAATTAAGGTTAAAAGCTGATTGAGGTTTCTACAGTTAATTTTATTATACTGAAAAAAGCTTAGCGGTCTTTGATGAAAAGTTCGAATGGATTTTCCAAACCCTTGAAAAAAATCTGCCTGATAAAAGTAAAGAGTATAATAAAACAACAGGTTTTTTTCGTTATGGAATAAGGGCAGGCCGCGGAGTCCGGTTGTAAACGGCAAATTGCCGGGAGGAACCGGGTAATTTAAACAATATAAAACAATGGTAAAACTTATTTTATTGTTTAACAAATTATAATAGATCAATGAAAAAATTAGCTGCAATTTTTACAGTACTGCTTCTTTGTTTTGCTTGTGACAAAGATGAATTACCGAAAGTTGAAACTCTGGATGTGATCGGTATTGATGGCCTTACTGTTGAACTTGGCGGAATAGTCCACAGTGAGGGAGGAACCGGCGGACAGGTACACCGAAGGGGTATTGTGTGGAATGCCGGCACTGCCAGGCCTACTATTGATAACAATGACGGGATCTCTACTTCCGGTGTAGGAGCAGGGGACTTTTCAGTTGTAATCATTGTCCCCAGTGCAGGAGAATATTCTTTCAGGGCTTTTGCAACGAACCAAAGGGGTACAGTTTATGGCAGCCGTAAGACATTTAATGCCCAGTAGTTGAATCTGAAAAGTTTTTTTCAGTAAAGTTTAAATGACTGTCCTGTATTACAGGGTGGTCATTTTTTTATAATAATATTTTTTTAAAAAATAATCAATATCTTGCTTTATAAAACTGATGTCTTACTAATATTTGAAGCAATGGACTTTTTACCTGTTTTAATGCTTTTTTTTGCCGGCATTTTTTTTATTGCTGTTCTTGTTCTCACACTTGTAGCTTTGGTTGATCTCCTTGGAAGCCGTTTCAGGGATAATGACAAGCTTGTGTGGGCTTTGGTAATAATTTTTGTTACATTTATCGGCCCAATACTTTACTTTGTTATGGGCAGGAAACAAAAAATTAAACAAGATGAATCAGGCAATGAAAAACAACAATCGCACAAATAAGATGATACGTGAACTATCAGTATTTTGTAAAAAAGTATTGCTGATTTTCACTGCTTTATCTTTATCAGCAACTATCTGCAATGCTTACGGCAGTGAAGAGCCTGAAGGCAATCCCTCTGAAATTTTTACAGATGCATTTAAGGTGAATGTGCTGCTGCAATCGGGGTTACGCTATTCACTGAATGATGATGACTTTCAGGGGGGAAGGACATTTCAGGTCCCAAATGCACGGATTGCGTTAAGCGGGATGGTTGATAACGGGTTTTTTTACAGGGTCATGGTAAATGTGGCAAGCGAGCCAAATTTACTGGATGCTTATGTAGGGTACAGCCAAAGTGATGCTTTCAGGATTAAAGCAGGGGCTATGAAACCACAGCAGACACAGGATTTTATTCGCTACCCCATTGAAAGGGACTTTGTTGATGTAACGAGGATAACCGGACAGCTTGTTCAGTCCTGGGAAATAGGGGTGTCAGCAGAAGGTGATATTGACGGGTTTTACTATTTCGGTGGCATATTCAACGGCACCAGGTTATCCGACAACAATAACAACTCTTTTTACGGTATTGCAAGATTGCAGTATACAATTGATGATTTCTCATACGGGAACCTTAAAGTGGCACTCCAGGGCTCGCACGGTGATTCCCCCGGTGTACGCAGCGGCAGGGACGGTCCCATGCTAAGGGGGACAAGAACAATTTACGGAGGCGACTTAAGGCTGGAAGGAGACCAGTATTTGTTTGCTGCTGAATATCTTGCAGGAGATTTGGAAATAGTGGCCCTTCCGGGTGAAAAGGAGAAAATCAGCGGTTATTACCTTACCGGCGGGTATAGTCTGACGGAAAGCACCATGTTGCTTGGCCGCTGGCAATCATGGGGGTACAGGGAGGCGGATTTCCGTGACAACCAGGTAACATTTGGGGTTAATACAGATTTAACAAAACTTTCAAGCTTACAGTTCAATTTCGATACTTATCTGCCTGACGAGAATGACTCCCGGTTCGGGCTTTCGTTTATTTTTCAGTTTATGTTTTAATAATTCTTTAACTCTTGGTTCTGATTAATTTTTTTAAAAAATTATTATTCAGATTCCCTTTTTTATAATAGTTAAGCCGGTTTTTTGCATCTGCCGGCTATATAAACCAGGCTACATTTATTCGTATTCTGGATGAACAGAATCTTGATACTGAACCTCTTGATATAAACAAATATTTTATATGGGATGGATTATCCGCGAACCTCTTTCCGTTTTTCATCCGGATTTATGCTGAAGTTTTGATTCAGTATAACGTTTCCTTCAAACAAATATCCCCGATTATTGTTGACCATGTAACACTAGTTGTTTTAATGAATGTGAACAATATCTTTTACAATGCATATCCTGATCTTCGGAGGAACCGGTTTTGTTGGAAGGGCTCTTACACGGGAGCTTGTTGAAAAAGGTTATGATGTAACCATTGTAACAAGAAGTGCAGGCAAATATGAACCTGTTCAGGGGAAAATTGCAAACACAGTGCACTGGGACACTTATTCTTCTCTTCCTGTTGATGATCTTCCCAAAACCGACGTGATTGTAAATCTTGCAGGTGAATCTATTGGTAAAAGGCGCTGGACCAAAAAAGCAAAAAAAGAGATACTTAACAGCAGGGTAAGGGTTACTTCGGTAATTGCTGAAGCAATAAGAAAGGGACTGCTAAAACCCGGATTCCTGATCAATGCTTCCGGAGCAAATTATTATGGAAAAAGGGGCGATGAAAAGATAACCGAAACCGACACAAACGGGGATGATTTTCTTGCTCATGTTTGCCGTTTATGGGAAGATGAAGCCTACAGTGCTGAAACCGGTCTGACCAGGGTGGTGACCCTTAGAACCGGAATTGTTGTGGGTGATAACATTGGAATAAGGAAAATGGCAACCCCGGTCAGGTATTTTATAGGAGGGCCTGCCGGCTCCGGGAATCAGTGGCATTCATGGATACATATTGATGATCTGGTTGGCATTATAAGGTTCATAATAGAGCAATGCAGTATAACAGGACCGGTTAATGCCGTGTCACCTAATCCCGTAAGGAACAGGGAACTTTTCAGAACACTTGGCAGGGTTCTTAACAGGCCTTCATGGCTGCCTGTGCCGGGATTTGCTCTAAAAATGGTGCTCGGACAAATGGCCGAAATGTTGTTGCACGGACAGCGTTTAGTGCCGGAAAAACTTACAAAAGCCGGCTATGAATTTAAATACCCGGGACTCAGGGAAGCCCTGGAAGATGCTCTCTGATGCATTGTTGACAAGTGTGGTTCTGTAATATTAAATGTATTTATTTACTTTTTTGCTTCATTTTTATACCTTTATCCAGGTCTAACCAAAATAATAATCGTTATGAGCGAACTGATTGACAATTCAAACTCCCGTAAAAAGAAACTGAAGGCACTTATACTGAAACTCCATAAAGGCGAGTCAGAGGAAAAGGTCAGAAATGAATTGATGGAGAGCCTTAGTTCAATTCCCTATGGTGAGGTGGTGGAGGTTGAGCAGGAGTTGATAAACGAAGGTCTTCCCGAATCCGAAGTTCTTAAGCTTTGTGATGCTCATTCTGCTGTTTTACGCGGCAATGTTGATCTTTCCGGCACCAGGGACGTTCCGGAAGGTCACCCGGTTGATATTATGATAAAGGAAAACAGGGAGCTTAGAAAAGTGGTTGCAGAGGCAAAAAAACTTCTCGAAAATATTGAGACAGATTCCGGAACCGATCTTAAAGACAACCTGATAAAATTGAAGGGTTACTTTAACAGTTTATTTGATGTTGACAAGCACTATCTCCGGAAAGAATACCTTGTGTTTCCCTTTCTTGAACAGGAAGGTATAACAGGCCCTCCGAAAGTTATGTGGGGCAAGCATGACGAGATCAGGGAACAGATCAAAGGCAGCCTTGAAATACTTGGTACAACGGGTATTACCAGGGAGGAATTCTTTGCATCAGTAGAGATAGTTATCCGCCCGGCCCTTGAAGCGGTAGAAGATATGACACTTAAAGAAGAGGAGATACTGTTTCCCATGGCTCTTGAAAAGCTTTCAGATAACCAGTGGCACCAGGTTAGCCAACAATCACTTGAATTTGGATTTTGTCTTTATGACCCACCTGTGACCTGGGTGCCGGAAGGGGCGGAAGATCAAACCCTTCAGGATTTACAGCGTACAGCAGGACATGTACAGCTCCCCACCGGGAGCTTTTCACTTGAAGAACTTCTGGCCCTGCTTAATACTCTCCCTGTCGATTTAACATTTGTGGACAAAAATGACAAGGTAAAATATTTTTCACAGAGTGCTGACAGGATATTCCAGCGCAACCGTGCCATCCTTAACAGGGATGTGCGTCATTGCCATCCCCCTGCAAGTTCACACATAGTTGACAGGATAATAGAAGATTTCAAAAGCGGAAGGGAAAGCCGTGCACCATTCTGGATACAGATGGGCGATAAATTCATTCACATTGAATACTTTGCACTTCGGGATGAAAAAGGGGAATACCTTGGCACACTTGAAGTTTCTCACGATGTTTCCCGTTACCGTAAGCTGGAAGGAGAGCAGCGTATTTTGTCATACACCTGAAAATAGCAGTTATGGACAAAGAAAAATTGATAACACCTAAAAGCAAGGTTTTGAAGATTATTGAAGATTTCCCTGAACTGGAAGAGATAATAGTGAATTATGTACCGGCTTTCAGGGCATTGAAAAATCCCGTTCTGAGGAAAACAGTGGCACGTACTGCATCATTACAGCAAGCTGCAGCAATTGGTGGTGTTAAGGTGGAGGAACTGGTTAACCATCTCCGGAAAGAGGCTGGTCAGGACGCATATTCACAAGGAGAAGATTACGGTTTCAATACCAAAAAGCCGGAATGGTTTGATCCCGGACTGGTATCCGGGGAGCTTAATGCCAAAGAACTGCTTGATCGTGGAGAACATCCTGTAAATCAGGTTATAGCTGACCTCAAAGCCATGAAAAATAAATCAATTTACAGGCTGGAAGCCCCCTTTCTTCCTGCCCCTTTGATAGACAAAGCATCAAGCCTGGATGTAAGCCACTGGGTGGTAAAAGAAAGTGATGAGAAATATATAATATATTTTTACAAACCCTGATGTTTTTCAAACAAACTTAAAAGTATATAAACATTTTAATTATCAATTTTATGGAAAATGATGAAATAATCTGTAACTGTAATGAAGTTTACAAAAGCACAATAGTAAAAGCGATCAAAGAAAAAGGATTAAAAACCTTTGAAGAAGTGGGAGAG
The DNA here is from genome assembly GCA_003551495.1 of Bacteroidota bacterium. Classification (GTDB taxonomy): domain Bacteria; phylum Bacteroidota; class Bacteroidia; order Bacteroidales; family PUMT01; genus PUMT01. The sequence goes on along the minus strand of PUMT01000262.1, from coordinate 58,587 downwards.
GAAACGGATGCCGGAACAGTATGCGGACAGTGCGAGGATGACATTCAGGATATACTTGATGAGATAAACGGATAGCATTTTAGTCCCGAAGGCTGAAGGAAGTGTAACAACGGGTGTTAAAAATGATCACGGATTTACTTTTTTGGGCAGTGTCAGCAGACCTGCTCCGCTCAGTAAAATGATCAGGCCGAAAAACATTAAGAAACGCAGGCCTGCAGATGCATATAAATAAAAAGGTGGTTTTCACTTGTGGAATATGCCGGATTGCCTGGTACGGCATAAACGAAGTTTTTGTTAAGATGAACATATATACATCACTGAAAGTGTGATTATTCATTTTGCAACTTCCGTTTGTTGATAATTTGTTATCTCATTTATTCCCTCTTTTTCCCGCAAAAATGCAACATTATCGGGCGTTGTGCCGTATCTCAGGATAGACGGAACAACATAATCGTACTTTTTTTGAACTACTCGTATAATGAATAAAGTTGCTTTTTCTTTTCTCAGGGAGGTGATCAATGATTTTAACGTTCTGATAGAACAAATCCCTGATAACGCTTTCAATTATTGCTCAAGGGGAATACTGCGGTTCAGTGTGGGCGATGACGATGGTGCGTTAGCTGACTGGAACAGGGCGTCCCGGATGGGTTGCGAGGCTTCCTGCTTTTTGTTAAAAGAAAAAGTCAACTCTACCCGGAACACCGTTTCTGAAAATAAAAAAAAGGTTCTTTAGACAGAACCTTTTTTCAGTAAACCCCCAAAGTGTATTGAGTTAAACACTTGTTATCTTTTCAGCCACATATTTGCCCGCCTTCAGTTTTTTATGAACTTCAGAGAATGCACTTATAGTTTCCTCAACATCCTCCATAGTATGTACGGAAGTAGGAATCAGCCTCAGCATAAGGACATTCCTGGGAACAACGGGATAGGCAACTATTGAGCAGAAAATATTGTAGTTTTCCCTTAAGTCCATTGTCATATTGGTCCCTTCAGGCACACTGCCCGGAAGGAAAATTGGAGTTACAGGCGACTCGGTGTTGCCAAGGTTGAATCCCTTTTCTTTCAGGCCGCTTTGAAGTGCATTAACAATTTTCCATAACTGATCCCGTAATTCCGGTTTGCTCCTGAGTAATTCAAGACGCTTGAGAGCTCCAATAACCATGGGCATAGGAAGTGATTTGGCAAATGTTTGCGACCTCATATTATACCTCAGGTAGTTGGTAACCATTTCATTGCATGCCACAAATGCGCCTATTCCTGCCATAGCTTTCGCAAATGTCCCGAAAAATATATCTATCCCATCCTGAACTCCCATATGTTCACCAACCCCCATGCCGGTTTTGCCCATTGTACCAAAGCCATGAGCATCGTCAACAAGAAGCCGGAAAGGATACTTTTCCTTGAGCTTTACAATTTCATCCAGCTTCCCCAGATCACCCGACATTCCAAAAACTCCTTCAGTTATAACCAGTATGCCTCCATTGTTCTTCGCAGCAAGCTTGGTTGCCCTTTCAAGCTGTTTTTGCAGGTTCTCCATATCGTTGTGAGGAAAAACAAATCGTTTCCCGAAATGAAGCCTGAGGCCGTCCAGTATGCATGCGTGCGATTCGGAGTCATATACAATTATATCATTTCTGCCAACAAGCGAGTCAATTATTGATACCATTCCCTGGTAACCGTAGTTAAGCAAAAAGGCATCTTCCTTGTTTACAAATTCGGCAAGCTGGTTTTCAAGTTCTTCATGTTTGCTTGTTTGCCCTGACATCATTCTGGCTCCCATAGGATAGGCCATTCCGTATTGTGCAGCAGCTTCTGCATCAGCTTTCCTTACTTCAGGATGATTTGCCAGGCCAAGGTAATTATTCAGGCTCCATACCAGTACCTCCCTGCCACGGAATTTCATTCGCGTACCTATTTCACCTTCAAGCTTGGGAAATGTAAAATACCCATGGGCTTCCTTCATGTACTGTCCCAGAGGCCCCATGTCCTTTTTTATTTTATCGAAAATATCCACGACAACAATTTTTTAGTTATTAAAAGGTCAAAAATAGCCACTTTTTCGTTTTTTTGTAAAAAAAGCAATAATAAATCTTTTTTTAATCCCGTTTCAAGCAAAATTGAAAAAAAGTATGGGATAATATAAAAGAAAAATTAATTTTGCATAATGTTTCAAAAAACTGTAACATCACCAGCTATCTTTATTATCGTATTGTTCCTGTTGTCATCCTGCCACAGTAGCTATAACAGGCTGCTCAAGAGTGACGATTACGAGCTCATGTTTCAGAAGTCTTTTGAATATTACGAGGATGAGGATTTTGTTAGGGCAGCCACCCTTTTTGAAAGAATAATACCTATTTACAGGGGCACTCGTGAAGCAGCAAGACTGAATTATTATCTTGCTAAAAGCTATTACAACCAGGGTGATTATATACTTGCCGGACACCATTTTGACACATTCATAAGGGATTTTCCCAACAGTGAATTTACACAGGATGCATTTTATATGAGAGCTTACTGCAATTACCTGCTTTCTCCCAGGCCAAGCCTTGACCAGACTCCATCCAAAAGGGCTATTGACCAGTTTCAAATGTACATTAGAAGATATCCCGGATCTGAAAGAGTGGCTGAAGCAAGGGATTATATTGAAGAGTTAAGGGAAAAACTTATAGAAAAATCCTTTAAGAGCGCCAGGCTCTATTTTGATATGGGAGATTACAGGGCTGCAATAGTTGCCCTCAAAAACAGCCTGAAAGAGTATCCTGAAACCAAATTTCGTGAAGAAATACTGTTTATGATACTTGAATCAAGTTATCTGCTTGCCAGAAACAGTGTTCCTGAGCGGCAGATTGAGCGTTACAGGTCAACTCTCGAAGAGTTTTATCTTTTTTCGGAAGAGTACCCGGAAAGCAATAACATCAGGGATGCAAAACGCTATTACGAAAGAGCTGTAAATGCACTGGAAGCTTTAACCGGTGAAAAATATCAGGAAGTTAATTAAATTTAAGATATGGATTACAAAAAGTCAAAAGCACCTTTAACAACAGTCCCTCTTGATACCAGCAATCTTGATACTGATACGGGGAATATATATGAAACTGTTGTGATAATTTCCAAAAGGGCGAACCAGATCAGTATGGAGATGAAAGAGGAGCTTAACAGGAAGCTGGAAGAGTTTACCTACTATACTGATAATCTGGAGGAGGTTTTTGAAAACCGTGAGCAAATCGAAATATCCAGGTTCTATGAGCGGCTTCCCAAGCCCTCTCTTATTTCATTGCAGGAATTCATGGATGGCGATATATACTACCGTAACCCTGCCAAAGAAGAGTCGTAAAATAATTGCCAAATATTAAGGTAATGAGACTTAAAGGCAAAAAGATCATTCTCGGTATTACGGGAAGTATTGCTGCCTACAAGGCGGCAATACTGATAAGACTGCTCGTCAGGGAAGGCGCTGTGGTAAAAGTTGTAGTCACACCTTACGCCAAAGAGTTCATTACCCCTGTAACACTTGCAACATTATCAAAAAATACAGTTTTATCTGATTTTTTCTCCTATGACGATGGTTCATGGAACAGTCATGTTGAGCTCGGTACATGGGCAGACCTTATGCTTATTGCTCCAATAACAGCAAATACCATAGCAAAGATGGCTAACGGCATCTGCGACAATCTTTTGCTCACCACCTATCTTTCTGTACGTTGTCCCGTTATGATCGCACCAGCAATGGATTACGACATGTTCAGGCACCCTGCCACGATGAAAAACATGGAAACACTCAGGTCATTCGGGAACATAGTTATAGAGCCGTCAAGCGGTGAACTTGCAAGCGGATTGCACGGCAAGGGCAGGATGGAGGATCCTGAAAAAATTGTTCAAAAAGTGATTGATTTTCTTGACAAAACTGAGTCATCAAAAAAAAAAAAGCTTGAAGGGAAACGATTCCTTGTAACAGCAGGCCCAACACATGAAGATATAGACCCGGTCAGGTTCATAGGTAATCACTCTTCGGGAAAGATGGGGTATGCCATTGCACAATGCCTTGCAAATAACGGAGCAGAGGTTTTACTGGTGAGCGGGCCCGTAACGGTTATTCCATCTTTACATCATATTGAGCTGGTAAAAGTCAGAAGCGCTTCTGAAATGTATGAAGCCTGCATTAATGCCTTTCCCGGATGCGACGGCGCCATACTTGCAGCAGCTGTCGCCGATTTCACTCCGGCAAAGGTTTCAGGTAAGAAGATCAAGCGTGGCAGTGGCCGGTTGCATATAGATCTGGAACCTACGGTTGATATAGCCGCAGAACTCGGCAGGATCAAGAAAAAAGGCCAGATACTTGCCGGTTTTGCGCTTGAAACAGATAATGAAAGAGAGAACGCTTTGCGCAAGATCAAAAATAAAAACCTCGATTTTATCGTTTTAAATAGTTTAAGGGATGAAGGGTCGGGTTTCGGTGTCGAAACAAATAAGGTTACCATAATTGATTCTGAAGAAAGCTGGATTGATTACGAACTGAAGCCCAAAACCGAGGTTGCTGAAGATATTGTAAACCATCTGGCAGACTTTTATCGATGAAAATATTTGTTGTTTCAATTCTGTTTTTACTATTCACAGCCAATCTGGCTGCACAGGAACTTCGTTGCAATGTACAGGTTATAACAAACCAGATACAGGGAACAAACAAGCAGAAATTTGCAACCCTGCAGAAAGCCATTTATGAGTTCATAAACAACCGTAACTGGACAAATCATGTGTTCAGCAACGAAGAACGGATAGAGGCAAATATTCTAATTAACCTTACGGAAGAAATATCTTCGGATGAGTTCAGGGGGACAATACAGATACAGTCAAGACGTCCGGTATTCAATTCATCCTACAGCTCAGTACTTTTCAACTATATGGATAATAACCTCCATTTCCGCTATACAGAGCATGAGCCCCTGGAGTTTAATGAATCAAGGCATATTTCAAACCTTACCTCAATCCTTGCCTTTTATGTATATATTATTCTTGGTCTTGATTACGACTCATTTTCACTGAACGGAGGAACTGAATTTTTTCAAAAAGCCGAAATGATAGTAAGTAATGCCCAGAATGCTCAGGAAAGGGGCTGGAGGTCTTTTGAAAGTAACCGCAACCGTTACTGGCTGATCGCTAATCTGAGGGATTCAAGGTATGCACCGCTTCGTGAGTGGAATTACCGTTATCACCGGATGGGACTTGATGTTATGAGTGAACGTCCGTCTGAATCACGAAGTCAGATAGCAGAAAGTCTGGAACTTCTCCGGAACGTTTACCGTGAAAAACCTGATCCGTTCATGCACGTTATGCAGGTTATGTTAAATGCCAAGTCTGACGAACTTGTGAACGTTTTTTCCGAATCCAATCCGGAAGAGGCGGCAAGGGTTGCTTCTATATTGCGTGAGATCGACCCGGCCAACACCCCAAAATACCAGCAAATAGTGCAAACACGTTAAGAAATGCTTATATCGCTGCATATTCAGAATTACGCACTAATTAATGAACTGCATATTGAGTTTAATGATGGCTTCTCCATTATTACCGGAGAAACCGGAGCAGGCAAATCGATTTTGCTTGGAGCACTATCCATGATACTCGGACAACGTGCCGACACAAATGTGCTTCAGGATAAAGCTAAAAAATGCATTGTAGAAGGAACTTTCGATGTCAGCAGTTACAGGCTGAAAGATTTTTTTCTGGAAAATGAACTTGACTACGACGACCAGACAATTGTAAGAAGGGAAATAAATGAAAGCGGCAAGTCCAGGGCCTTTATAAATGACACACCTGTTAACCTCCAAAAAGTAAAGGAACTGGGTAAAAGCCTTGTTGACATTCACTCCCAGCATCAAAGTCTTGTTGTTGGAAATAACATTTTCCAACTGAGCGTTCTCGACTCACTTGCCGGAAACAGTTCATTGCAGGATGAATACACAAAAGCATTCAATGATTACCGGGAGGCACTTGAAAAATACGAAACACTCACAAGGGAAGCCCGTCAGGCAAAATCTGATCTCGACTATTACCAGTTTCAGCTTAAACAGATGAATGAGGCGCGTCTGGTATCAGGTGAACAGGAAGAACTGGAGGAGGAGCTGAGGATTCTTGCCAATGCTGAGGAGATTAAATCAACACTCAACAGGTCAAATGAAATTCTGTCTGGTGAAGAGGCTTCACTTATTAACAACCTGAAAGATATTGCCGGGGGACTTGCAAAAATTGAATCATTCCTTCCCTCTTTGGCCGGTATTTCCGAAAGACTTGAAAGTTCTGTAATAGAACTGAAGGATATCTCTGATGAAGTGGCTGCACTTCAGGAAAAGGTGGAATTTGATCCCGGCAGGGCGGAACTTGTAAGCGAAAGACTCGACACGATCTATTCACTTCAGCAGAAGCACCAGGTGTCTTCGGTGGAACATCTTATCGAAATCCGGAACGGGCTGGAGCAAAAGGTTAACGATATAGATTCCGCTGAAATCAGGACTGAAGAGGCTGGGAAGTACCTTAATAAGTGCAGTGAACAACTGGCAGGTTTGTCAGAAAAACTAAGCGTTGCCAGAATGTCGGTAACAGGAAAGCTTGAGGAGTGGATGATTGATCAGCTAAGACAACTGGGAATGCCTAATGCAGTGTTTAAAGTTGTGCACCGGGTGCTGGATGATTTTACACCATACGGGAAGGACAGGGTCAACTTTCTTTTTTCGGCCAACCTTAAGACCGAACCGATGGAATTGTCAAAGGTTGCATCGGGAGGTGAGATTTCACGGGTTATGCTTAGCCTGAAATCTCTTATTGCCAGGTCAGTTTCATTGCCCACTATCATATTTGATGAAATAGATGCAGGCGTATCAGGTGAAATTGCCGATAAGATGGGACGTATACTGAAGAATATGTCTGAAAATATACAGTTGGTGAATATAACACACCTTCCCCAGATTGCTGCAAAAGGCGATTACCATTATCTTGTTTACAAAACCGATGGTGAAGATGCCACTCAAACCAGGGTCAGGCTACTCAGTGAAGAAGAGCGTGAAGTTGAAACTGCAAGGATGCTGAGCGGTGAAGGACTAACGGAGGCTGCAATGGTAAATGCAAGGGAGTTGCTGAAGAGAAACTGACTTCGGACTTTTTTCATTTCACAGGCTCATTACAATTGTTTTTTGAAATATTCAAAAAACATGTATATTCACGGGTTTAATAATTCTTTAAGATAAATTAAAATTAACCAATATGAACATTTTAAGAACTGCGATTTTTACCGCTTTTGCAGCTGCACTGATTGTGTCCTGTACACCTGCACCTGAACAGCCTTCAGGCACCCTTTATATCATTGGCGGAGGGTCGAGGCCTGAAAGTATGATGAAAGAGATGTTGACTATGGCCGGACTTGAAGATCCGGACAAATACGGCATTATTCTTCCCATGTCGAGTGCAAATACAGAAAGTGCTTTTGAAAGTATGTACAGGGAACTGACCGGACTCGGTGCGGTGAATCTTTATAATTTCAATGTTGAAGAGGGTGAGGTTGTATCCGAATCGCGACTGGACTCAATAAGGAATGCCGATTTTATTTATATGACAGGAGGGGTGCAGAGAAGATTTATGGATGTTGTGCGGGGCACACCTGTTGTGGAAGCCATACAGGATGCCTATCGTAATGGAGCTGTAGTTGCAGGGACCAGTGCGGGTGCTGCCGTTATGAGCAGTGATATGCTTACCGGCAGGCAGCTCAGGGAGGATGCTCCTGACGGGTTCAGGACAATACAGGCTAATAATATTGAACTTATTGACGGACTGGGGCTTCTGCCTACAGTGATAATCGACCAGCATTTTATTTGGAGGTCACGCCTGAACCGCCTGGTTAGTGCTTCCATAGAGAACCCTGAGAAGATAGGAGTGGGAATAGATGAGTCAACAGCTATTGTTGTTCAGGGCAATATTGCCAGGGTAGCCGGTGAGTCGCAGGTAGTGGTTATACATAACCGTTCGGGTGAGTATCGTGAAGTGGATGGACTCCTTGGCGGTCAGGGAATGAAACTGAGTGTTTACCTGCCGGGCGAAACATTCCCGGTGGTACCCTGACAGCCTGACTCATGATTGTAAGACAATTTACGATTCTCCTTCTGCAGGCCTTTTAATTCCGTAACAAAGTCAACCATAAATTACGAGTTTTTTGTATTAGAGTAAGCCATATTGTAGAAATCTCACCTACCCTAATAAAAAATTCCTCGAGCATGTAATGTTGGAATAAGGCTCATTATCGGGTAATACCCCGGGGTTGAAAATGCTGTTGAGACGGTTTTACCGGGGTATTATTTTCATCCTGTATTTTGCATTTTCTTCAACCTGCCGGCGTGAAAAATATGAAGGGTAAAACCCCCCTTTGGTATATGTTTCGGTTTGATCACAGTAATACCTGCTTGCGGGGATGCCCGAAGTACCTGTCGGAATAACCACTAACGATTCATCCCAGTCGGCTGCTGAAAATATGTGGCGTTGTGATGCACCGTGATTTACAACAAAGGGATTGCCGTAATCGTAGGAGTAGGGGCAGACTGTATGGAAGCTTCCTCCGGGCTGGAAAGGTCCGCGGTTCATATTAAAAAACAGGTCGATTATCCAAACACTTCCCACCGGATGCTCTACTGTAAATGTGTGAAGTTCCCCCCATGCCCACCGGGAAAGGTCTCCGCCAAGCTTCTCTTCCAGTTGCCCAACAGCGCTTGAAAAGCTTTTATGAACAGCTTTGGTAAAAGGGTCACCTCCACCTTCAAACCTCTCCTGTAACCAGACTGATTCGCGCTTAGTCCATACCCGGTTTATAATATTCCTTACGAGCACCTTGCTTGCGATAAATTCCCTGTAAAGGTCATCGCCCATCTGTTCGCGCAGTAAAGTTTCAATGAACTGAATGTAGAACTGTTCAAATATCAGGGGGGCGGCTTCTGACGGGCAGTAAACCATATCCCAGTCCTTTAGCAAACTGACGGCTTCATTTTCAGACGGTGATAGTTGCGGTACTTTAGAAAGCTCATCAAGCAGGCCCGGCACCATTTCTTCAGCCAGCTTCGATTTATTATCTGTTAGCATATCCCTGAAATCATCTGCAGACAACACTTCCTTTTCTGTAAGCATTTCCCTGATCCTGTCATAACGGTATGGAAGGTCATACCAGTGGCTTATATAGTATGGGTAATCATCTGGTACCGTCCTGTTGTTGGCTGAGAGCACAAAACCTTCAGGCGGGTTGTATACGAAAGGGAGCTCTTCAAAAGGAACTATCCCCTGCCAGTCGTATGTGTCAACCTCCCCCGGAACTATAAGGATTCCGCTCCCTTCCCTTAAAGGAATTCCTGCTGCGGTCTGTAGTCCGATATTGCCATCCGTATCAGCGTAAACAACATTCTGGCTAACCGAATTGAAAGTTGTAAGTGCATCCCTGAATTGGTCCCAGTTTTCAGCCCTGTTGAGAAGATAAACACTCCTTACTTCATTACTGAAAAGATTCCCTGTCCATTTCATTGAAATCGCCTGGTCACGAACACCTTTGAAATCAGATATAACCGGTCCCCTGTGAGTGAAAAGCAGCTCCCTGATCACAGAATCTTTACTGCCGGTTTTGATAACCTCACTACGAACTTCCATATCCCTCCATTCTTCCATATACCTGTACTGATGGGGGTCTTCAGGGTTAACAGTTTCCAGGTAAAAGTCAACGTCATCAAGCATAACATTTGTCATCCCCCAGGCGATATTTTCATTATGTCCTGCAACAACAAAAGGTTGCCCGGGCAATACAACGCCGGTAACATTAAGTTCATCCTCCACCACATGATGCATCTGGTACCATATACCCGGAGCCATCAGGCCGAGATGCATGTCGTTTGACAATAACGGGCTGCCTGTAGCGCTTTTTTCACCTGAAACAGCCCAGTTATTGCTTCCGCTGAATATCTGAACTCCCAGCTCCTGAAGCCTTGCTGAACGCCCTGCAACGGAAAGGATCCCGCTTCCCTCCAAAGTGAAATCAGGATAAATATAACTATCCTGAAGAGAAAGGTCGGGTATCAGTTCATGGAACATTTCTTCATCCAGTTCCTGCCGGAGCTTGTGGAGTATAACTTCGGTTGACCAGCCCATATTGAGGTCCCACGCCATATATCCCGTGAGGTTGACTGAATGTTCGGGTTTCCACCTATCAGGGGTGTATCCCAGGATTGAAAACTCCGGGGGAAGGTTGCCGGAATTGTTGCTGATGAACTGGTTGACACCACAGGAAAAAGCCTCAAGTGCTGCAACTACGGAACTGTCGCTCTGCCGGAGTATTTCCGAGGATTTTTCTGGAATTCGAAGGGATCGCATCAGCAGGTCTGTGTTAATGAAGTCTTTCCCGAATATTTCTGATAAACTACCGGTAGTAACCCTTCTGAGAAGGTCCATCTGCCACAGCCTGTCCTGGGCCATGACATATCCAACGGCACGGTAAAGATCTGCTTCGTTTTTTGCATAAACTGAAGGAACTCCCTGCTGATTCCTCAGTACGGTCACTTCGCCCTTCATTTCACTTAATTGGGTATCTGCATTGTAATCAGGCAATGCCTTTCGCGATATGTGCCTGATATAAACAGAGCCGGCAGCTATAATAACCAGAAGTATAACTGCGGCTATTTTTAAGAATTTTTGCATAATCGGAACTTTGGTTTGACATCCGTTCAGGTTGCAATGAGTTGTATAATTCAAAAATATATTAAATAAATTGTAAATTGCAAAAAACATTATGTTGCTCTAAATTTTTCAGGATTTTACCTGACTTTAAATCAGATGACCATGTGCAGAATAAGTCTGATACTTCTTTTTTTTGTCTTATCGGGTAACATAGTGGCCTCTTCTGAAGCAAAAGATGAAAACAACAGTAAAAACCGGGAGGAGCCACGGACAGGATGGACTTTCGGTGCCCTCCCCGCAGTTTCCTACAACTCCGATCTTGGCTGGCAATACGGCGGTGTGGTTAATTTTTACAATTTCGGCGACGGCTCTGCATATCCCGGTTATATGCATTCGGTATATGCTGAAATTTCGAGATATACCAGGGGTACCGGAGTGAACAGGCTGTTTTACGATTCCGGTTTTCTGATACCGGGATTGCGTATAACAGCCGACCTTGGCTACTATACTGAAAGAGCGCTTGATTTTTATGGCTTTAACGGTTACAATGCTCTTTATGAACCTCGTCTGGAAAATGAAGATGACGCGGATTATATAAGCAGGATGTTCTACAGGCATGACCGGACAGTCTTCAGGTTTTCACTTGACCTGCAGGGCAGCCTGTCGGGACCTCACCTCAGGTGGGTTGCAGGTGCCGCATTGATGAACACGGGGATTGCCCCGGTTGATATAGACGCCCTGAATGAAGGCAGAGATGAGGATGATTTACTGCCTGATGTTCCCGGACTGTATGACAGGTATGCGGAATGGGGTATCCTTACTGAAAAGGAGCTGGAAGGTGGAAGCACCAATTTTTTAAAACTTGGGGTGGTTTATGATTCACGCGACAATGAACCCAATCCGATGTCAGGAATATGGTCTGAAGTTGTTTTGTTTTCTGTTCCATCTTTTATGGGCAGTGAGTTCTCATATTCCCGGATATCTGTGACCCACAGGCAATATTTCACACTTGTTGAAAATGATCTTTCGCTTGCCTGCAGGCTTAATTACCAGGGGACAGTAGGCGGCGACGTGCCATTTTTTATGCTGCCCTATATGATCAATTCCTTTTCCCTTTCTTCCAATACCGACGGTCTGGGTGGTTCACGAACACTGAGGGGAGTTTTGCGGAACAGGGTTGTAGGTGAAGGGGTTGTGTCCGGCAATTTTGAGGTCAGGTGGAAATTTTACCGGACGAATCTTTTTAACCAGAATTTCTACTTTGCCTTGAACAGTTTTGTGGATACAGGAAGGGTTGTTCAGAAAAGGGAAATAGATGCAGAAGCAGGCTCTCCGTTTTTTGAAATGTACAATGATGGTCATGAAGGAATGCACACCTCGCTCGGAGGCGGCCTGAGGGTGGCCATGAATAAAAACTTCATTTTTGGAGCTGACTTCGGGAAGCCTCTTGATGAAAGAGATGGGGATGGCGGACTCTATATCGGACTGAATTACCTTTTCTGATCCTGCCTGTCTTTAATCGGCTGCAGTCAGCAACAGGCTTAAAAATAGAAGAAAAGGAAGGTCAGGGGAATGATTATACCTGCAGCAGTAAGCCATGCACCCCTTCCGGTTATCCCGTTCCTCCCCCTGAGAATAAAGAGTCCGGTTACCGCCAGCAAAAACAAACCGGCAGCATAAGCATCCGCAAACCATGTCCACAATTTCCCTGGTGTATTGTAATGGAGGAAATTGAGCTGGTTGAACACCGGCCTCTTCCTGATTGTTTCCATTTTGGCCATACCGGTTTCAAGGTTAACCTCTACTGATCCCCCTTCAATAAATATTCTCAGCCTGTTGCCGGCTACAAGATGTGTTTTGTAGTTTTGCTCCTCTTCGAGTACTTCAAGGAGGGCTATTACAAAAGTTTCATCAACTTCACCCGGCTTTTCGGGGACATTGGTTGTAAACTCCTCCTGCTGTATTATATAATTTGGATTCCATTCATGACGGTGATTGAGAGCTACTCCCGATATGGCATATATAATTGTCATCCCGAAAAAAAAGTAACCCAGATCCCTGTGAACCGCCCTGTTTAACTTACGAAGCTTCATGTTTGTGAATTTTTGTTCTTATTCGGGTGATCCATCGCATGCCGCCATAAATAAAAAAAGCAATGCAGTTGTTAAAACTTTTGTAATCCTCATAGCCGTCATTCTTTTTTTTCTGTTGAACGGCAAAATTAATTAAAATAGTACAATTACCCCGATTGAGTTCATTATAAAGTAAAAAAGAGTCAACCTCCTGTAGTGCAGACGGATGTCCACCTCAACCATTTGTCAGAACCCGCTGAGTGTCATGGTTACGGTAGGGATAAGCATTAAAAACCCCAGGATTATCAGGATCAGGATCAGCGGGGATATCCATTTAAGCCATTTATGATAGGGAATTCTGGCTATCCCAAGGACACCTATAAGAACACCTGATGTAGGGGTTATCATATTTGTGAAGCCATCCCCGAACTGAAATGCCATTACTGTTGCCTGCCTTGATATACCTATAAGGTCTGAAAAAGGTGCCATTATAGGCATAGTTATAGCCGCCTTGGCTGAACCGGAAGGTATTATAATATTTATAACGGTCTGTATAACATACATAACACCTATTGATGCAACATTGCCGAATGCACCCATTGCTTTGGAAAATGTATAGAGGATGGTGTCAATAATGCCCCCGTCTTCAAGGACAATAATTATTCCGCCTGCAAGTCCCACAATCACAGCTGCAGGCATTATGTCTTTTACCCCTTCAATAAACAGGTCGGCTATTTTGTTTGCAGACTTGCTTATTGCCACACCTGATGCAATTCCCATTGCCATAAATATGGTGGCCAGCTCCATTATATACCATTCGTATCCCATGACACCTACAATTAGGTACAGTATTGTATAGGCCAGCAGCAGCAATATGAAAAAATGAACCGATTTCCGGAGGGTAAATATCCCGGCAACGGCAAACACTGCTGTTGATACGGGGATGATGCTGAAGCTTATGGACTTGAGGCCGAATGAGAGTTCTGTAACCGGGTGAATAAAGGAGAAAACAGCCAGTGCGGCCAGCACAGCTCCATACACCATCCACGCTGCTTTTGGTGTGTAATAATTTGTTTCCTGGATGTTGACATCACTGTTTGACCTCCAGTAATCATCCTCCTTGTGAACAGGTGATAAAGAGGGTTTTTTTCTTATCCTGTTTGCATATCGAAGCACAAACCATATACCTGTAATATTTATTATTATCCAGCAAAGGAAACGGTACTCGATTCCCGAAAAAAGAGGCAGTCCCGCAATCCCCTGGGCTATCCCTATTGTAAAGGGGTTTAAAATGGCACCTGCAAAACCAAGCTGTGCGCCGACAAATACCATGCAAACACCTGTAATAGAATCGTATCCCATCGAAATGGCAAGGGGGACAAGTATCACAATAAAGGCTATAGTCTCCTCGGCCATTCCGAAAACAGCCCCGAAGATGCTGAAAAGTATCATAATTAGAGTAATAATTATATTGTCCACCCCCAGCTTCCTGAAAAGGTTTATTTTCCCGAGCCTCTCGGTAAATTTTAGGAAAGAGAAGATCCCGACGCTTATGGCCTGACTGTTGTTCATAATCCAGAATGCGCCTCCTATCATGAGTATGAAGACAATTATGCCCGATTGCCTGACAAATCCCTTGAAAAGAGCTGAAAAAACCTGCCATGTCTGAACCTGGCTCTCCTGCTCGTAGCTTTCGGGAAGCTCTTCCTCAAAATAGAAAACCATTTCGGTTCTCTCCACACCCTCAACAACAACCTTCTCCTCCACATACTTGCCTGGCGGAACGATCCACGTGAGGACAGCTGCAACTACTATTATAGAAAAAACAATAACGTACGTGTGCGGGACTTTTTTCAGCATAACCTAATATTTTGTTGGTAAATAATCAGTTTTTTGTTCTAACCCCGATGACATGATTCCTTTTTTACAATGGCAATATTTTATATTTTCGTGAAGAATCTGGATGCAAAAAAATCATTTGCAGCCGGGTTATGAAAATATAAAAATAAGCATTTTATGATTTTAATTAAAAATATAAAACTTCTTGTACAGGCAGCAGAGGAATCTCCCAGAATGGTTGCCGGCACCAAAATGTCAACATTGCCGGTTCTGGCAGATGCATTCCTGTTTATAAAGGATGGTGTAATAAAGGATTTTGGAAAGATGCGGTCTATTGAAAATTCGCCATTTTCAAGGGAGTTCTCCGGCAATGAAACCGAGACAATTGATGCCTCCGGAAAGCTCGTCCTGCCTTCTTTTTGCGACTCACACACTCATATAGTTTATGCAGGCAGCAGGGAGATAGAGTATATTGACAAGATAAAGGGACTTTCATATGAGGAGATAGCAAAAAGGGGAGGAGGCATTTTGAATTCTGCAAAACTCCTTCAGCAAACATCCGAAGATTCGCTGTATGAGCAGGCTCTGGGACGTATAAATGAGATTATGATGAAGGGGACAGGTGCGGTTGAGATCAAAAGCGGTTACGGACTAACACCTGAAGATGAGATAAAGATGTTAAGGGTAATAAGGCGTTTGAAGGAGACAACACCGCTGATCATCAGATCCACCTTCCTCGGAGCCCATGCGGTGCCTGCAGAGTATAAAGGAAGACAGTCTGATTATGTTGACATAGTGGTAAAGGATATGATACCCAGGGTTGCTGAAGAGGGTCTTGCCGATTATATAGATGTGTTTTGCGACAGGGGATTTTTTACCGTAGAGGATACTGAAAGGATACTGGAAGCAGGACAGAAATATGGACTTCGCGGTAAGATACATGCCAACGAACTGGATTTTTCGGGTGGTATCCAGACAGGTGTCAGGTACAATGCCCTTTCGGTTGACCACCTGGAGTTCACCGGGGAAGATGAAATTGAGAAGTTGCTCGACAGTGGTACAATGCCCACACTGCTTCCGGGTGCTGCATTTTTCCTTGGGATGGACTATCCGCCTGCAAGGAAAATGATCGAAGCCGGACTTCCGGTTGCAATGGCTTCCGATTACAATCCGGGCTCATCACCATCAGGCAATATGCAGTTTGTAATGTCGCTTGGCTGCATAAAACTCAGAATGCTTCCCGAGGAAGTAATTAATGCGGTTACTATAAACGGCGCTTATGCAATGGGGGTTGAAGATATAACCGGTTCCATAGCAAGGGGCAAAACAGCAAATATGTTCATAACCAGCGAAATACCCGGATATGAGTTCATGCCTTATGCTTATGGCAGTGACCATGTTGAAAAGGTTATTGTCAAAGGCAGGGTAGTAAGCAAATGATTTCCCCGTACCGGCTAAATATTAAAAGTAGTGCAGAAGATCAATAAAACATATAAAAATAAAACCGTTAAAAAGAAATTACCATGAATCAGCAATTGATAGAATGTGTACCCAATTTCAGTGAAGGAAATGATATGCAGGTTATTAAACAGATAACCAATGAAATCGAAGCCGTTGAAGGTGTTAAACTGCTTGATGTCGATCCGGGGAAAGCCACTAACCGTACGGTAGTGACTTTTGTCGGCACACCCGAAGAGGTGGTTGAAGCTGCATTCAGGGCAGTAAGAAAGGCTTCTGAATTAATTGATATGAGAAAGCACAGGGGTGCGCATCCGCGTTTCGGTGCAACAGACGTATGTCCGTTTGTGCCGGTTGCAAACATCACCATGGAAGAGACTGTGGAATATGCCCGAAAACTGGCTGAAAGGATAGGCAGTGAGCTGGGCATATCTGTTTATTGTTATGAAAATGCCGCATTTGAAGAAAAGAGAAAAAACCTGGCTGAATGCCGGTCGGGTGAGTATGAAGGGCTGGCTGAAAAGCTCCGCAAACCCGAATGGAAACCCGATTTCGGTCCGGCAGAACTCAATGCCGGAGCGGGCGCTACAGCAGTAGGAGCAAGAGATTTCCTGATTGCGTACAATATAAACCTTAATACCACTTCAACACGTCGTGCCAATGCTCTTGCCTTCGATGTTCGTGAGAAAGGGAGAGTTAAGCGTGAAGGCAATCCGCTGACGGGGAAAATTGTAAAAGATGCGAACGGGGAGCCGGTTATGATTCCCGGATCACTGAAGGCTGTCAAAGGGATAGGATGGTTTATTGAAGAGTACGGAATTGCACAGGTTTCGCTCAACCTTACAAATATTAGTATAACCCCTCTTCATGTGGCTTTTGATGAGTGTGTTGACAAAGCCGCGAAAAGGGGGATGAGGGTAACCGGTTCGGAGATTGTGGGACTGGTACCGTTGAAAGCTATGCTGGATGCAGGAAGATATTTCCTCAAAAAGCAGAAACGCTCAACCGGTGTATCTGAGAAGGAACTGATCAAGATAGCCGTAAAGTCAATGGGACTGGATGACCTTTATCAGTTCAGGCCGGAAGAAAAAATTATTGAATACATTCTTGCAGGCAAAAAGAAGAGACTGGTGGATATGACAGTTGAGGATTTTGCTGATGAAACATCTTCCGAATCCCCTGCCCCTGGCGGAGGTTCCGTATCGGCATGCATAGGCGCCCTGGGTGTGGCACTTGGAACCATGGTGGCTAATTTGTCTTCCCACAAACGAGGGTGGGACGACAAGTGGGAAGAGTTTTCTGAATGGGCCGAAAAGGGTCGTAAATACCAGGAGGAGCTTGTTCACCTGATAGATGAAGACACAAATGCATTCAACAGGATAATGGATGCCTTCGGAATGCCTAAAAAGACTGAAGAAGAAAAGGAGAAAAGACAGGAGGCGATTACTGAAGCAACCAAATATGCCACACTGATACCTTTCAGGATCATGGAAACGGCATACAAATCACTGGAGGTTATAAAAGTGATGGCCGAAAAGGGTCTTCCTGCATCTGTTTCCGACGCAGGTGTCGGTGCCCTTGCCGTACGTTCATGTGTTATGGGAGCGTTTCTGAATGTAAAGATAAATGCTGCGGAAATAGACGACAAAAAATTTGTTGATGATATTATTTCCCGGGGGGAAGAGATAAAAAACAAAACTATAAAAGCTGAAAAGGAGATACTGGATATAGTAGATGGAAAAATTTAATTTTTAAATTAACTTTACATTGTTAGATATATCTTTATGTTTACATTTTTTGGCAGATATTGGCAAACCTTATGATATGCTAAAATGATCAGGTTGACAAAAATTCGGGAAAAGCAATTCAAAAGGAATGAAGGCATTTTTGAGGGAGGATCTAAACTTCCTCTTGTAGAGGACTTTTACTCGATACAGGGGGAAGGTTTTCATACAGGGAAGCCCGCCTATTTTATACGCCTTGGAGGGTGTGATATCGGCTGTAACTGGTGTGATACAAAGTTTGCCTGGAACAAGGATCTGCATCCACTTGTTGATGTGGATACAATAGTTGACAGGGCTGCATCATTTCCGGCACGCACTGTTGTAGTTACAGGAGGGGAGCCTTTCAGCTACCCTCTTGACCGGCTGTGCAACAGCTTGTCGCACCGGGGTATAAGGATGCATGTTGAAACATCGGGTGTTTTTCCTCTTTCGGGGGAGTGGGACTGGATAAGTCTGTCTCCCAAAATGCACGACCTTCCCCTTCAGGAGTATTATGAAGAGGCAAATGAGCTGAAGGTTATAGTAAGCAACGGAGACCAGTTTGAATGGGCAGAATCCCAGGCTCTCAAAATGCAGTGCAACTGCAGCCTGTATCTTCAGCCGGAATGGAGCAGTTTCAATGAAATTATGCCTGTTATAATTGAATATGTGAAATCTCACCCACACTGGAGTATTTCTTTGCAGACTCATAAATACATGGATATACCTTGACCTGAAAGCCTGAAGGCTTTCAGGTCAGTAAAGCATAATAATGAAAATAGCCGGGGTGCAGTTTTGTTCTATTTGGGTTGGCCGGAGAGCGTTATTAGCCGGCCGCATCCTCCTGTTTTTTTCTCTGCTCCTTATTTTAACCGAAGTTGCTTTTAGCCAGGAACTTTCAACAGGGTCTCGCAGGGCTGAGCGTTTTTACATGGAAGGCAGGTATAAATGGCAACTTAGGGATTACGAAGAAGCTGTGGAACTGCTCAAACGTGCCACTGAAATAGATCCCCGGTTTTACGAAGCTTTCCTGGTGAAAGGACAGGCATATTTTGAGATGGGGAAGTTCAGAAATGCAGCTGCTTCATTCAGGAGTGCCATTGTTCTGGATCAGGACTTTTTTCCGATGGCTTATTACAATCTTGGATTATCATATTTACGCGTTGGTGATTATCAACCGGCCAGGGATGCCTTTGCAGACTTCCTTGCCCGTGAAGATATTTCGGAGGAGATGCGTGTCCAGGCTGAAAAGAACCTGAAGAACTGCGATTTTGCAATGCAAGCAATAGAAAACCCTGTACCTTTCGAACTTGTGAGACTTGACAGCAATATAAATACCAATGCTGATGAATACTGGCCAACACTAACCGCAGATGAGAGAACGCTGATCTTTACAAGGCAGACCCTGGCAGATCCTGAAGGAGAAAAAGTGCCGGGTAATTACAGGGAGGACTTTTTTCTTTCCCTGAGGGATAACGGAGACTGGTCAGAAGCACGTCTTATGGGTGAGCCTTTGGCTTCGGAACAGAATGAAGGGGCCCCTTCAATTACAGCTGACGGAAGAAAAATATATTTTACGGCATGCAACAGGGACGACGGTTACGGCAGTTGCGACATTTATGTTGCCGAAAGATCCGGAGAATCCTGGAGCAAGCCCAAAAATATAGGCTCCCCGGTCAATTCTCATGCATGGGAAGCCCAGCCCTCTGTTTCGGCTGACGGACGCACACTCTATTTTGCCAGTAACCGCAGTGGCGGAATTGGCAAGATGGATATCTGGAAAGCAAATATGAAGGATGACGGCAGCTGGTCAGAGCCTGTCAACCTGGGTGATGTTATCAATACCTCCGGCAATGAAATGTCTCCTTTCATTCACCTGGACGGCCGCACGCTCTACTTTGCATCAGACGGGCATACGGGTATGGGAGGGATGGATCTGTTTGTAACCCGTGCGAATCAGGACGGCACCTGGTCTGAACCTGAAAACCTGGGATATCCCATTAATACTCATCACGACGAGATAGGTCTTATAATCAATGCCAGGGGAGATTTGGCCTATTTTGCATCCGACAGGATTGAAGGGCAGGGGAAAGACATTTATGTTTTTGAACTCTATCAGGAAGCAAGGCCCAGGGAGGTGTCCTATATGAAAGGCACGGTTTTCGATAATGAAACAAAGAGGCGCCTTCATGCAAGATTCGAGATTATTGATGTTGAAACGGCTGAAACCAAAATTGAGGCATGGTCTGATGAAATCAACGGAGAGTTCCTTATTCCGATAGTTACCGGAAAGGATTATGCTCTGAATGTTTCTCACGAAGGTTACCTGTTTTTTTCGGAACACTTTTCACTTGCACAACATGCTGGTCAGGCTGACCCTTTTCTCATGGATATACCTCTTCAGCCGATAAGGGAAGGTGAAAAAGTTGTTCTCAGAAATATATTCTTCGAATTTGACAGCTACACTTTACTTGAAGAATCGATTGCCGAACTGCTGAAACTATATGATTTCCTTGTAAACAACCCTTCCCTGCGAATAAGGATAAACGGCCATACCGACAGTACCGGTGATCCTGAATACAATCTTGCACTTTCAGAAAAAAGAGCTGAAACGGTTGTGCTGTTTCTGACCGAAAAGGGCATAGATAAAAATCGCCTTGATTATAAAGGGTTTGGTGAAACTGAACCGGTGGCTGACAACGAAACCGCAGAAGGACGTGCGCTGAACAGGCGTACGGAATTCGAAATTATCAAATGAAGTACCACCAGTCTTTGGCAGGCAAAATAATATTCGCAGGGAAATCTACTTCTTAAAATATAAAGTATAAAACTTACCCTTTGCTTTTGGGTTATAGTTTCTTCGTTTTGACAGATATTCCCGGAGGGTCATGCAGATGTTTTTTAACCGTGCAAAGTTCGACAGCATTTACAACTGCATCGGCATATTTATCGGGAAAATCCGGGGGCAGGAAAATATCGATATCAATCCGGCCGATAAGCTTTTTTGCAGGGTCATAGCTCATTTTCTGAACCAGTCTGATATTATCGGTTGGAATCTTCCTGTTGTCGCAGAATGATTTTACGTATATGCCTGCACAGGTTCCGATAGATGCAAGGAAAAGCGTGAAAGGTTCCGGAGCGGATGCTTCACCACCGGCTTTAACCGACTGGTCGGTCATAATTGTCATTCCTTTGTAGCTTGCATTTACTCTTTTACCATCTCCAAAAGTTATTTCCATGTCCATAATTTCACATTTTTTATTATCTGTTTTTGTAAAGGTATAAAAAGTTCAACCCCTGCCCTGTATAAAATTATAAATTGAACAAAGTTTTTCAGGTCAAAGGTATATCATTCAAACATTACCGGTAAGAAATTGTTGATATTATTTTTTAAAACGTGGTTGCCGAATCCGGCATATATTGTTTAACTTTGAAAGCTGAAAGGAAAATGCCGGCTTTAATTTGCAGCATTATTGAATTGATTAAACCTTAATTATTATACGATGAAAAAAGTAAAAATCCTTACACTTGCTGCTCTCGCAATTGCTGTATTCATGACAGGCTGCAGGGCTCAAAAAGAAATGGAAGTGGTTGATATCCCTGAACCGGAAAAACCGGTGGAGGTTAAAGAAGAAGAACCTACTGAAGCTGAAATAGCCAGGATACCGGTAAGGGAAGAAAGAGTATCTTTTGATCTTGCTGAAGAAAAAGAAAGGGCAGCGCATGAGGTTAACCAGTTTTTTGTTATAGTAGGCAGCTTCAGGTATGAAGACAATGCACAACGCTTCATGAGGCAGCTCAGGGACCAGGGGTTCGACCCTTTTATTCTCCTGTCAGAATTCGGGTTTCACCGTGTTTGCGTGGATTCCCATACAGATGAGACAGAAGCGAGGGTGCGTGTTCACCAGATCCGAACCCGTTATTCCGATTACAATGATGCCTGGTTACTTATCAAGAGATAATAATTTTTTCCTGGCAAGGGCTGAATTTGAAGTCTTTTCAATTACCCGAATAACAGTTTAAGTTATCTATATACTTTAAGTTAATTTAGATGTTTTAGTATAAATAACCTTTTATGGAATGCAAAATAACTGAAAACAAGGGAATATGTAATTGTACATACCCATGCAGCCGCAAGGGCATATGCTGCGAATGCCTTCATTACCACAGGAAAATGGGACAACTTCCGGCATGCTATTTTTCAGCTGAAGCTGAAAAGACCTATGACCGTTCAATAGAGAACTACCTGAACAGCCGCTGATTTATTTAAGTACTTCCAGTGCCGCCTTTAGTCCCGATCCCTGTTCATACCTGTATCCGCACATTGTCAATGCAGATTCTATTGCCCCAAGGGTTGACATCACATCTGCATTGTTGACACTGCCCATATGTCCTACCCGGAAGTATTCTGACTTCATCTCCGGCAGGAGTCCCGGTGCCACGGTAACGTCACTCCCGGCCATTGCCTTCATAAATTCCTGTCCGCTCACCCCTTCCGGGAAAAAAGGGCAGGAGAGTGTGCTGGCTGAATGAGTTTCGTTTTCAGGTATGGTATTGACCGACATTGCCCTGAAAGCTGCCCTGAAGGCTTTCCCAATCCTTTCATGCCGCGCAAACCTCTCTTTCAACCCCTCTTTCAGAATAAGCTTAAGGCTTGTTTCAAGCGCCATTATAAGATTTACCGGCGGAGTGCCGAAGTAGGACGGCTTTCTTTCCGAGTAGGCTTCCATGACAGGCAACCAGTTGTTCCAGTCGCAGTAATAACTCCCCACGGGTGTTTTACGGTCACGCCATACATTCATTGCTTTTGGCGATACAACCATAAGGGCAAGTCCTGGCGGTACACCTATTGCCTTTTGGGAAGCGGTAAGGACTACATCAATACCCCATTCTTCCTGTATTATCTCTTCACCTGCAACAGAGC
This sequence comes from Bacteroidota bacterium, assembly GCA_003551495.1. Lineage (GTDB taxonomy): Bacteria > Bacteroidota > Bacteroidia > Bacteroidales > PUMT01 > PUMT01. Next base: position 35,845 of record PUMT01000262.1, on the reverse strand, counting down.
ATACCCCGTCCAGAATTGTCAGCACACCATATTTTTTCCCAAGCCTGCCAAAAGGCCGGGGATCAACCTTTACACCTGTTGAGGTATCAACATGAGTGAATGTGACCAGTTTGTATTTTTTTTGCTTCAGGGCTTCCTCCAGTTCATCTTCACTTACCGTTTTACCTGTTTCAGCTTTCAGCACATTGGTTTTTGCCCCGAACCGTTTCAGCAGTTCTGCATAGCGCTCACCGAAATAACCTGTCGATACCACAAGCACATTATCACCTTTTTCAGTGAGATTGGCTGCCGCCATCTCCATTGCAAGTGTTCCTGATCCGGCAACGATGAAAGGTTGCCCTGACGGGCATATCCACACTTTTTTCATCATTTCCAGACTGTTGCCGAACGATTCCAGAAATCCGGGGGCAACATGACTGCTTGTGGGGGCACCCAAAGCCTGCAGGACGGAGGGTTCAAATTCAACCGGGCCGGGTATCATTAATAGTTTCCTGTTTTTCATATAGCAATGTTAATTTTCGAAGTTATCAACTGATCTTAATTCTGTTTTCTTCAAGCATACTGATAAGTGTGTTGAAGGGTTCTTCTTCCATTGGCAGCAGGGGCTTTCTGCACGGCCCGCCGTAAAGTCCGGCATGATCCATTGCACACTTGAGGGCGGGTACTCCCCATTGCCTTGTTACCGCACTGTTTAGAGGTATCATACGGTGCTGTATTTTCCTGGAAGTTTCAATATCGCCCCTGTTGAAACTGTCAAATATTTCAATGCATTGCGAGGGGGCAATGTTGGCAAGAGCCAGTATTCCGCCACAGGCACCTATGGTAAGGGCGGGCAGCAAAAATCCAGCCGATCCTGCCAGAACACTGAATCCTGGTTTTGCTCCGGCAGCAATCTGGCCCATTTTTACAAGGTTGCCCCCCGAATCTTTAACTCCGGTAATGTTAGGATGTTCGGCTATTGCAAGTATTGTGCCTGCATCCATGTCCATTCCGCTGTTTGCAGGCATATTGTAGATCAGTACAGGAACAGGTGAAGCATCGGCTACGGCAGAGTAATGTTCTGTAAGTGCCTCCCTTGTCATCAGTCCTTTATAATAATATGGATTGAGGACCAGGACTGCGTCTGCGCCTGACTTTGCAGCTTCCTTTGTCAGCATTACCGTTTCGCGTGTTGACTGTCCTCCTGTCCCTGCAATCATTATTTTGTCTTTGCCAATAGCTTCGCGTGCGGCACGGTAAGCTGCCACCTTTTCTTTATCTGAAAGCATTACCATTTCCCCGTTGGATCCGAGTATGAGAAAGCCTGACAGGTCATAACGGCTAAGCTTTTCTATATTGAGCCTGATCTTATCAGGCATCAGTTCCCCCTCTTCATTAAATGAAGTAGGAAGCGGAGGTATTATTCCCTTTATTTCAGACATAATAATTTTGGGTTTGTATTATCAGTATCCCAGTTTCCTGGAAACGGTATTAAACGGTTTTTCACCTTTTTTCACCCTGTGGTAGTTTTCAATGATCTGGTCTGCTACCCTTGCAGGATCAGTTATGCTGGCAACATGCGGGGTTATGTCTATTGCAGGATGACTCCAGAAAGGATGACCTGAAGGCAGGGGTTCGGGATCGAAAACATCCAGACTGGCCCCCGAAAGGTGTCCGGAATCCAGCAGACTTATCAGATCTTCATCCACAAGATGAGGCCCCCTTGCAAGATTTACAAGATAAGCCCCTTCCGGCAGCTTCTGAAGGTTCTTCTTGTTTAGTATTCCCTTTGTTGACTTTGTAAGTGGCAGCAGGCATAAAAGCATATTGATATTTTGCAGGAAAGTGTCCATTTCCCCTGAACCGGCATATTTTTTATAAACCTCTTCCTTCCCGCGGGTTCTTGCCCATCCGCAAACATTAAATCCCATTCCATGCAGCTTTTTTGCTATATGGTTGCCTATCCTGCCCGTTCCCATTATCCCAATTTTCAGATCTTCGATCCTCATATAGAGGCTCTTTTTCCACTCTTTTCTGATTTGCCTGACCTTGTAAACTGTAAGCGAACGAAGCCTGTTCATTATTACCGCCAGTGCAAACTCAAAAAGATCCTCCGAAAGTATCGGATCGATTATCCTGACAATATCGAGTTTTTCCGGAATATGAGGGTCTTCCACCAAATGGTCTACTCCGGCTCCCAGGGATGATATGCACTTGAGGTTGGGGTAACGATTGAATATTCCCGGAGGCTGTTTCCATGCAAGGGCGTATATAACCGATTTATTGTCCAATACCTGGTCTTCAGTAAGAACTTCAACTGACGGGTCTGTTTTATTAAAAGCCCTGATCCAGTAATCCTTATTCCTGTCAGGACAGATTATAACGAGTGCCATTTGATTCAGATTTTTGTTTTATAGGTTTCAAAGATAACAATTTTCACTTAACGTGATAAAATGACGGAGGGTTCCTGAATTACAAAGGAACCCTCCGGAAACCTGAAACTTAATAAATATTATTTACTCTTGTCGGGGAATGGCGGAATAGGAGGTACTTCCTGATCCCATTCTTTAATTTCCTGCAATATCACTTCGATAGCTTTGTCAAGCTGGTCGTCCATACCCCTGAACTCCCTTGCAGGGTCATTGTCAATCCAAATATCGGGCTCCACGCCTTCACCTTCAATTATGAAACCGCTGCCGTCGGCTGCATAAGGGGCATATGAGGGGGTTATTATCGACCCTCCGTCAATGCATGGGATGGCTCCGCTGTAACCAACAACTCCACCCCAGGTAGTTACGCCAATTATTTTGCCGATGTTATGTTGCCTGAAACGGTAAGGGAACAGGTCACCGTCAGATGCAGAATACCTGTCTATAAGCACCACCTTTGGCCCTACATGCGTTCCGACAGGATTGACCGATCCTTCGGTTTGGTTGGTATGCATTGTTGCATATGTCATTGTTCGCTGCAGCCTTTCAATTATCATGGGGGAGACATTCCCTCCACCGTTACCGCGGTCGTCTATGATCAGCCCTTCCTTGTTCAACTGCGGGTAATAGAGCCGCGCAAACTGGTTGAGTCCGCTCACACCCATATCGGGGATATGGATATAACCAACCCTTCCTCCGGTTGCCTCGCTGACCCTGCGAATATTCTCCTGAACCCAGTTATAGTAATAGAGACCTGATTCATCCCTAATCGGGACAACAATAATTTTCCGGCTTCCGTTGATCTCAGGTTTCCCGTTGACAGTAAGCTCCACCTGGTTCCCGGCAGTATTGACAAAAAGCTTAAAGAAATCGTTCACCTCATTTGTTGGTGTACCGTTCACTTCCAGGATAAAATCACCTTTATTTACATTCAGCCCTATCTCTGTAAGAGGGGATCGCAGGTCGTCACTCCAGTTAGCTCCTTCAAGTATATGTTCTATGCGGATGTAGCCTGATTCGTGACGGCTGTACCTTGCACCCAGCAGACCAAGCTGCACCCTTTCAGGCATAGGCCTTTCCCCATTATTGACGTAGGCATGGCTTACGTTCAGTTCTCCCACCATTTCGCCAATAATGTAAGTCAGGTCAGTCCGGTGCCTTACATACGGTACAAACACATTGTATTTATCGTACATTGCCTTCCAGTCAACCCCGTGCATATCCGGGTCATAAAAGAAGTCCCTCATCTGCCTCCAGCTCTCGTCAAATATCTGCTGCCACTCCTCTGCAAAATTCACCAAAATCTTCATATTGGAAAGGTCTACATTCTCGGTGTTAGATATGGGGGATGTCGGAAGGTCTATTACAGAAAAATTCCTTCCTCTCCTCAGAAGCATTTTTTTATTGTTTGAGGAGATCTGGAATGTCATATTGTCAGCCAGGTTTGTTTCCCTTTCCCTGCTTAGGTCGAACATTTTAAGGGTAAGTCCTCCTCTTCTGGTTGAGCGCTCATTGTAATAGATCCTGTCTCCCACACCTGTAACATTTGAGTAGTTTGAAGGCTGAACGGGCAGGGAAAATATCCTGTTTCCTATCCCGTCCACATCCACCTTCATTTGTCCGCTTTCCGGGGGATTGCCCTGGCTGCCTGAAGAATTAACTGTTTCAACCTGATCGTCTTTAGGAGCAAATGGATGGGGAGTATCTTTTGAAAGGGTTGCCAGGTATATCCTGCCCATGTCAACATAGGCATGGTTCCACTCGGACTGGCTGTAAATGGGGTTGAAGTCCCTGTTTGATGTAAAGATAAGGTATCTGCCGTCAGAGCTGAAGCTTGAGCCTCCCGAAGCATACCATTTGTCGGTTACGTCATGAGATTCTCCTGTTGCCACTTCATAGAGGCATACAATGTTCATCCCCTTTTCCGGCCTGGTGTAAGTTATCCATTTACTGTCAGGTGACCAGTTGTATGATGACATAACGCTTACCCCCGACCTGGTTACTTCAGTTACCTCTTTTGTTTTGACATCAACGATATTGAGCCTGTTTCTCTTGTCATGGTAAAGTATTTTATTGTTGTCGGGAGACCATTTGAAACCGAAAATGTATGTGTCTCCGCGGCTTGTAAGCTGTACGGGTTTATCGCTGCCGTCATGCCTTTGCATATATATCTCAAATTCCCCGCCGGCATCTGAAACCCATGCAATGTAATTGCCGTCAGGCGACCACTGTGCATTCCTTTCATGTACACCTGATGTTTGGGTCATGTTTCTGGTTATACCGCTTTTTACCGGGACATTGAAGATATCACCCCTGGCACCGAAAACCAGCCTTTCCCCGTTGGGCGACATATCAACCGACCTTATCATCTCCGAAGCATCACGCCATTGGGGACGTGCGTTTACAAAATCGTTTTTGATCTGAACGGGCACCCTCTCATACTCCCTTGTTCTTGTATCTAGCCTGTATATATGGCCTCCCTTTTCAAAAACTATGTAGTGGCCTCCGAGTGAAGGGAACTTTATGTCATAATTTTCAAAGTGGGTTACCTTAGTTGTTTCCATTGTATTGGTGTTGTAAACAAAAAGGTTCATTGTCCGGTCGCGGTCGGAGAGGAAGTAGATATCATCCCTTATCCACATTGGGATTATATCCTGTGCACCTTCGTTTCCGGTTATATTGATGTTCCTTCTCGATGTGAAGTCGTACACCCAAATGTCGTCTGCCATTCCGCCACTGTAGTATTTCCAGGTCCTGAATTCCCTGAAAACCTTGTTGTAAGCCATTTTGTTTCCGTCAACAGAATAGGAGAGGAATCCACCTTCAGATAGGGGGAGCTGTCTGGAAAGTCCGCCCTCAGCCGGCACATTGAACAGTTGCCCCTTGAACGCATTAAAACTGTACTTACGCGATCGGTAAGTAACATTCTTTCCGTCGGGTGTCCATCCCATAACGATATTGTTGGGGCCCATCCGGTCTCCCAGGTCATCCCTTGAAAGGGTAGCCGTGTAGGTCAGCCTTTCCGGTTCGCCTCCTTCAGATGGGATTTTGAATACCTCGGTGTTGCCGTCATATTGCCCTGTGAATGCAATATGTCTACCATCAGGTGAAAACCTGGGAAACATTTCGTAGCCGTCGTGACTTGTAAGCCTTCTAGCCACTCCGCCGGAACTGTTAACAGTGTAAAGGTACCCTGCATAGGTGAATACAAGCTGGTCGCCGTGAATAGTCGGAAATCTCAGCAGTCTGGCCTCTTCCTCTGCAATTGCATTAAAAAAAAGGAAGAACAAGGCCGGAATAATTAAAATTTTCCTGATCATAGTAATTTAAGTTAAGATGTTATATGTAAATTGTTTAAGTTTATCGGGCAGGTGCGCATTAATCAGGTCAGATAATAATGGGTGGTGGTGTTGTTGTTCTATTCTCATTACGGTAAAAATAAAATAAAAATAAGCCAATTTGTTTATTTAAGAAAAAAATAGTACTGTAAAAAATGTTTTTGTATACTAAAGGAGTCAATAATTCCTATATTTGCCCTATTGCTTTTTTTCATCATCCCGCAAATATACCGACAAAATGAACAGGTTCACCCTCCGCATTTCAATATATGCGCTAGCAGCTTTTTTATTATTTTCGTTTGATTCTCCACAGCTTTTTCAGCAAAAAAGGATTGACCCTCCTTTTGCAGGCGATCCTTCCGAATGGGTCGATTCGGTATTCAACTCCCTTACACTTGAGGAGAGAATAGGACAGTTGTTCATGGTTGCAGCATACTCTAACCGTGACAGGGATCACAGGGATGAGATAACACGCCTTATTTCTGAATACAATATTGGTGGACTGATCTTCTTTCAGGGCGGACCTGTAAGACAGGCAAATCTGACCAACCATTACCAGTCTGTTGCCAAAACCCCTCTTATGATTGCAATGGATGCGGAATGGGGACTGGGTATGAGACTTGACAGTACACTTTCCTTCCCGAGGCAAATGACTCTTGGGGCAATTCAGGATGACCAGCTTATATACAGTATGGGTGAGGAAATTGCCAGACAGTTGAATCGCCTTGGTGTTCATATCAATTTTGCCCCTGTCCTCGACATAAACAATAATCCCGAAAATCCGGTAATAGGTAGCCGTTCTTTCGGGGAGGACAAGTGGAGTGTGGCAAGGAAAGCTTTTTTTTACATGAAAGGGATGCAGGACAACAATATCCTTGCTGTCGGGAAGCATTTTCCTGGCCATGGCGACACCGATACCGACTCCCATTACGACCTGCCGGTAATGATGCATACACGTGAAAGACTTGACTCAATTGAGCTTTTCCCGTTCAGGCATCTTATCAACAGCGGTGTCGGTGGACTAATGACAGCCCATATCCATATGCCCCTGCTTGATCCTACCCCCAACCTGGCTTCAACCTTATCTCCCAGGATAATCAACAAGCTGCTGATAGATGAACTTGGGTTTAACGGACTCATATTTACGGACGCACTTAATATGAAAGGTGTAAGTGATCACTTCCCTCCCGGCACCCTGGAGTTGATGTCGCTTATTGCCGGAAATGACATCCTGCTTTTTCCTGAGGATGTCCCCAAAGCTGTGGAGATGATAAAAAGGGAAGTTGAGAAAGGCAATTTCCCTGAAGAAGAGATAAACAGACGATGCAGAAAGGTTTTGAAGGCCAAATACTGGCTTGGGCTTAAAGATCCGCAGAAGGTTGAAACTGCGGGGCTTTACGAGGATCTTAACGGACTGCATGCGCAATTTTTGAGGAAACAATTGATAGAAGAGTCTATAACGCTTGTCAGCAACCCCAAAAGCCTTATTCCTTTCACCCGTCTTGATACTCTCAGTATTGCAACTGTTGCACTGGGAGGAAAAGGATTGACCACTTTCCAGGAAATGGTTTCCCTGTATACTCCGGTTGATCACTACGGTTTGTCAGCTACTGCCTCCCCGGAAGACAGGGAAGCTCTCATTTCAAGGCTTGATGCTTACAATATGGTTGTCGTGGGTATGCACGGAATGAACAGAAGAGTAAGTGACAGTTTTGGTATAAGGGAAGAATCAAGCTTTTTTATTGAACAGTTATCTGAACGCAATAATGTAGTTTTGTGCGTTTTTGGTAGTCCGTACAGCCTTTCTTACCTCGGTGGCCTCACGGGAATTTCTTCACTTGTGGTTGCATTTGAAGATGAGCCGGATTACGGACATCTGACAGCCCAGATACTTTTTGGCGGATCAAGGGCAAACGGAAGGCTGCCGGTATACGCAGCGGAAAAATTTAAGCCGGGAACCGGCTATATTACCAGGGAAAAAATAAGGCTGAGCTACTCTTTTTTTCCGGAGCAGGCCGGACTCGATTCAAAAAAAATGGAAAAGATTGATTCCCTCGTATATAATGCAATAGAAGAGGGCGCAACTCCTGGTGCACAGGTGCTTGTGGCAAGGAATGGGATGGTTGCTTTCCACAAAGCTTACGGTTATCACACATACCACAGGAAGGTGCCTGTCAGGACAACCGATATTTACGATCTTGCATCCATTACAAAGATAGCATCTACGGTACCTGTACTTATGAGGCTCGTGGACTCAGGAGAACTTGAAATTACAAGAACACTTGGCGACTATCTTACCGGACTGAAAGGGACTAACAAGGAAAACCTGGTCATAAAGGATGTTTTGACCCACCAGTCCGGTCTGGAACCTTGGATACCCTTTCATTTCTCTTTTTTTGAAAGCTACATACCCGGTGAAGACCCTATATCGTCCCGTTTTTCGGCCAACTATCCCTATCGTCTTGCCGGTGCCAGGTATCTTACAAGGAATTTCAAACTTGCCGACAATATATTCAGCAGGCTTCCTTCACGCGAATTTCCATATCACGTTGCTTCCGGAATGTATATGAACCACGCTTACAGGGATACTGTTTACCAAATGATTGAAGAGTCGGATATCCGCGGCCGCAAAAACTATCTATACAGCGACCTTGGGTACTATTACCTTAGGGATGTTGCAGAGAAGATAACCGGTTCAACACTTGACAGGTACGCAGACAGAAACTTTTACTCATTGCTGGGTGCCGGTACGCTCACATACCGCCCCCTGCAAAAGTTTTCTTCAGAACAGATCGTTCCAACTGAAAATGATATTATTTTCAGGCGCCAGCTGCTTCAGGGTTATGTACATGATCCAGGAGCGGCTCTGCTTGGTGGGGTTGGTGGTCATGCCGGACTTTTTTCCAGTGCAAATGACCTTGCCAAACTGATGCAGATGTTTTTGCAGGGAGGGAAATATGGCGGCCACAGGTTTTTTGGTAAAGAAGTTATCGATTACTTCACAACTGCCCACATGCTGGATAACGATAACAGGAGAGGTGTGGGATTTGACAAACCGGAGCCTGACTCATCGCAAAACGGGCCTTCGGCAAAAAGCGCATCAATGAGCAGTTACGGGCATTCCGGTTTTACCGGGACGATAAGCTGGGTTGACCCCGATGAGGAACTGGTTTACGTATTCCTGTCCAACAGGGTTCATCCCGATCAGTTCAACAACAAGCTGATTGAAATGAATGTCCGCACAAAGATCCAGCAGGCAATTTACGACTCAATCAAAGAGGATTGAAAAACCTGTTACTCTGTATTTAAAAATCCTTTTTTGTGACAGATGTTATAATTTTTTATAACTTCGCATTTTATAAAAATGCAGTGGCCGGGTCCAATCATTGCTGTTTTTTTATACCACAGTCCTTGTTGTTAAACATATTTTTTTCAGTCCGGAAGTTGATTTTAGTCATATTGCCGGATTGCAGTTAATGAGTACCTTCGGGCAGGTTTTCTGATTTTTTTATACAAACTAAATAACAGAACTATGAAACCAACACATATTGAACATATCGGAATTGCAGTAAAAAATCTTGATGAAGCGGTGAAATATTACCAGGATGTAATGGGGTTAACCTGTTACAATATTGAAGAGGTAGCCGACCAGAAAGTCAGAACCGCTTTTTTCAAAGTAGGTGAAACAAAGGTGGAGCTTCTTGAATCTACCGCTCCTGATGGTCCTGTTGCAAAATTTATTGATAAAAAGGGAGAAGGAGTTCACCATATAGCTTTTGCGGTAAAAGGCATTGAGCAATCACTGGAGCACGCTGAAAAGCACGGTGTGAAACTGATCGATCAGAAACCCAGGAAAGGGGCTGAAGGACTTGATATTGCATTTCTTCACCCGAAATCTACCTTCGGAGTTCTTACCGAGTTGTGTGAAGATAAAGGTGAGTGAGGATAATCATTTGATTAATATATATGATCAAAAAATAGCTTTATATGAACATACAGGATAAGATAAAGAAGCTGATACAACTCAGGGAAGAGGCCAAACTCGGAGGAGGGAAAAAGCGCATTGAAAGCCAGCATGCAAAAGGGAAGCTTTCAGCCAGGGAAAGGATCGAGATACTTCTTGATGAGGGCAGTTTTGAGGAGTATGACATGTTCGTTACTCACCGTTGCACAGATTTCGGTCTTGCAGATAAAAAATATCTTGGTGACGGGGTTGTTACCGGTCACGGAACAATTGACGGAAGAGTGGTTTACGTTTATTCGCAGGACTTTACCGTTCTGGGGGGATCGCTATCCGAGACCTTTGCGAAAAAAATATGCAAGATAATGGACCAGGCAATGAAAGTAGGAGCACCGGTGATTGGGATAAACGACAGCGGAGGTGCCCGTATCCAGGAAGGTGTACAGAGTCTGGCAGGATATGCTGAGATTTTTCAGCGGAATATTATGGCATCCGGGGTTATTCCCCAGATTTCAGCAATTTTCGGGCCGTGTGCGGGGGGTGCTGTTTATTCACCGGCACTGACCGATGTTATTATAATGAGCGACAAGACAAGCTATATGTTTGTGACCGGACCTAAGGTGACAAAAAAGGTAACAGGTGAAACCATCTCAACGGAGGATCTGGGTGGCGCAACAGTGCACACAAGTAAATCTGGTGTTGCACATTTCAAGGCCGATGACGAGGAGGAGGGACTGCTGCTAATCAGGAAACTGCTGGAATACCTTCCACAGAACAATCTGGAGGATCCCCCCATGACCGAGTGCACTGATCCTATTGACAGGAGGGAGGATTCTCTCAACGAGATCATACCTGAGCTTTCAAACCAGTCGTATGACGTCAAAGACATCATTTATACAATAGTTGACAACCAGGAATTTCTGGAGATGCACCGCCATTATGCAAAAAATATTGTTGTAGGTTACGCCAAGTTCAATGGAATACCAGTAGGTATTGTAGCCAACCAGCCTAGTTACCTTGCGGGTGTTCTGGATATTGCAGCTTCAATAAAGGCAGCCCGGTTTGTTAGGTTTTGCGATGCCTTCAATGTACCTTTGGTTACACTTGTGGATGTTCCAGGATTTCTGCCCGGAAGTTCACAGGAGTACGGGGGCATAATTGTACACGGTGCAAAACTGATGTTTGCATATGGGGAGGCTACGGTGCCCAAGGTTACAGTCACACTTCGCAAATCCTACGGAGGTGCACATGATGTAATGAGTTGCAAGCAGCTGAGGGGAGATATAAACTATGCATGGCCGTCAGCAGAAATAGCAGTAATGGGTCCGCAGGGAGCCGTCGAGATTATTGAAGGAAGAAAAATTGCTGAAATAGAAAATGAAGAGGAAAGAAATAAATATATAAAGGAAAAGGAGGAGGAATACATCGAAAAGTTTGCCAACCCTTATGAAGCCGCCAGGTATGGGTTCATTGATGATGTTATTGAACCGCGAAATACCCGGTTCAGGATTATCAGGGCATTGCAGACGCTGATGACCAAAAAGGACACCAATCCTCCCAAAAAACACTCAAATATACCACTGTAAAATAATAAAAATCAGTACTTAACTTATGGATATGATCCTGAACACCATATCGCTTGATTTTTCCTTTTTCAACATTGATGCTTTTTCGGCATCAATCGCGCTGGTAGGGTATGCAGTTGTGTTTTCTGTTTTGCTGCTGATGTTTTTTGTAGTTCTTAAGCTGCCCAAAATTATATACTACGATTTCGGCAGCATCTTTTCAGAAAAGAAAAGTGAAGAGGACAAAGAGATTAAAAAGAAAGAAACAAGTATATCAGGCGAAGTGAATGCTGCAATCAGCATGGCTCTTTTTATGCATTTCAACGAAATGCATGATGAAGAAAGCGGTGTAATTACGATAAAAAAGATATCAAAGCGCTACTCTCCATGGAGTTCGAAAATTTATGGCCTTAACCGTCCACCAAGATAAGATATGAGTTATTAATTTCAGGATATCCGGTGAAACCGGTTTTCAAAGGATGTTAAAGGCTGTCTGAAATATGATGAATAATTATATAACAAACCTGTATGAAACAGTTTAAGTTTACAATCAGCGGCAATACATATGATGTTGAGATAAAGCAGTTTGATGACAATGTAGCCAGAATTGAGGTGAATGGCACCACCTACGACGTTGAGGTGCACCTGGAAAAAAAGAAAACAAAAACTCCCACAATTGTACGTTCTGAGTTGCCAAAAACCGGCGGTGAAAAGATAGAGAAGAAGGAAACAGGTTCCGCCATCCCGGTTGTTGCACCTTTGCCAGGAAGTATTATTGAAATATTTGTAAAACCGGGTGACATTGTAAAGAAAGGTGACAAGCTGCTTATGATGGAAGCAATGAAAATGGAGAACCATGTCCTTGCCGAAAAGGACGGTACAGTAGAGTCAGTTAAGGTTAGTGCCGGGGATAATGTTCTGCAGGGTGATGTATTAATTGAAATGGTGTAAAGTATTGTACAATGAAGAGAGTATTTACTGTTTTCGGAATAATTTCAATTCTTTATATATTATGTTCGGGGCTTGTCATACCCGAAGGTTTTGCAGCCACCACCCTGGGAGATTCAATCGGTCAGGGTGCAGCCGTTTCTGAAGAAGTGAATGGCGAAAGGGAACTGCCGATGGCTCTGAGAGGCCTGATGGATTTCATCAACTATTCAGGATTTGTGAATATTACCTACCGTCAGATAATCATGATACTGGTAGGCCTCTTCTTTATTTTTGCTGCAATACGTTATGAGTATGAGCCTTTACTTCTGGTTCCTATTGGAACAGGACTGATAATAGGCAACATGGCTATCGGGCCTGATGCCGGATTCCAGATAGGCATATTTGAAGAGGGGAGTGTACTGAACTTTTTGTATATGGGATTAGGTAATGGTATATATCCCCCATTGATCTTTTTGGGCATTGGGGCGATGACCGACTTCTCTTCACTTATTTCGAATCCCAGACTGATGCTGCTCGGGGCTGCAGCACAGGTAGGAATTTTTCTCACTTTCCTGGGAGCAGTGTTGCTTGGGTTTGCACCCCAGGAAGCCGGCGCCATAGGTATAATCGGTGGGGCTGATGGTCCGACTGCAATATTCCTTGCATCAAGACTTGCAGATGGACAGCTTGTCCTTCCCGACGGCAGGACGGTTATGAACCTGATAGGCCCTATTGCTATTGCTGCATATTCCTACATGTCGCTTGTGCCGGTAATCCAGCCGCCTATTATGAGACTTATTACGACAAAAAGAGAAAGGCGTATAAGAATGAAACCCCCGAGGGCTGTTTCGAAACTTGAAAAGATTCTTTTCCCTGTTGTGGGACTAATACTGACGGCACTGATTTCGCCAAGTTCACTTCCCCTTCTTGGAATGTTGTTCTTTGGCAATTTACTTAAAGAATCAACTGTGACCAGGAGGCTGGCAGAAACAGCAAGAGGCTCGTTTATAGATATTGTTACTATCCTGCTTGGCCTGACGGTCGGTGCTTCCACGCAGGCCGATGTTTTTCTGACCTCCACATCATTGCTGATATTTGTACTGGGGGCTATCTCATTTATGGTAGCAACGGCCGGTGGACTGATATTTGCAAGGATAATGAACCTGTTCCTCGGCAAAAGGAACAAGATCAATCCGCTGATTGGAGCAGCGGGCGTCTCGGCAGTGCCTAACAGCGCGAGGGTTGTTCAGCATGAGGGATTAAGGTATGATTCCAGCAACCACCTCCTGATGCATGCTATGGCGCCCAATGTTGCCGGTGTTATCGGCTCTGCTGTTGCAGCCGGAATTTTCCTCAGCTTTTTGCTTTGAGATGAGTATTGCGTAATGGATAAAGACGTGAATAATAAACTCATAAATTTGGTATATGCAAAAATATAAATGCAAAGTATGCGGTCATGTTTATGACCCCCAAAAAGGTGATCCTGAGGCCGGTGTAAATGCCGGCACACAATTCAACGATTTGCCTGACAACTGGACTTGCCCGGTTTGTGGTGCCAAACAAAAAAAATTCAGGCCGCTGGATTAAGAAGGGTTTTTTGTCCTGTTGTTTGCAATTGAGCTTTAATTTTATTAACTTCGCGACCGTATTGAGGCCTGTTAGGTGAGGCTACTGAATGAACACAGGCTGCTGCCCAAAAATGTCTACAGACGCCAATGGGTAGAACAGGCTTGGCCGGATTAAGGCTTAGCATAAGGCAGCTTCCTGCATTCAGCAGGATAAGTCATTCAGAGCTAAAACTCAACAAGGGGCATTTTTCTGTAATGCGGTAAAGATATCTTCATTGTGCGGAAACAGTATGCCCCTTCATAAGGAGGGGTTTTCCCATTTTATATATCCTTAAATATATAGCAGGCGCTCATAACCTATGATTTAAAAATCTTACAGGAGGGATTTGCTATGGAAAATATTGAAGTAAAAGATCAGCAGGAACAAAAACTGTCAATAATCAGGGGTCTGATAGAGGCAAACGAGTTGGAGGCATTGTCTGCTATTCTCAGGAAGATGCAGGCAGTTGAAGTAGCTGACATACTTGATGAACTTAACGAGGAGCAGTTGCTTGCCGTACTTCCGGTTTTTGAGGCTGAAGATCTGGGGTACATTGCATCTAATATGGACATGGACTTGCTGGTCAGGCTTTTCGAGTTGGTTGACCGGAAGTTTTATGCCATGATTGCAACCAATATGTCATCTGATGTGAGGGCTGACCTGTACCAGGAACTTGGAAAAGATAAGCAGCTTGAGCTTTTGCCTTACCTTGACAAGAAGACACGTGAAGATGTAATACATCTTAGCTCTTATCCCCCAGAAACAGCAGGAAGTATAATGGTTACCGATTTTGCCACAATCCTGGCAGGAATGACGGTAACCCAGGCACTTGAGAAGATCAGGAAAGATGCACCCTCCAAGAAAATGATCTATTATGTTTATGTAGTGGATGAACAGATGAAAATGAAGGGTTTTGTCACCCTGAAAGACCTTATAATGGCGGAGCCTTCCACTCTTGTGAAAGATATTCTGCATGAGGATTTTGTTTATGCCGATGTTTATGAAGACCGGGAGAGTGTTGCAATCAAAATAGAAAAATATGATATGGTTGCCATACCTGTACTCAATTCCCTCAAGCAGCTTGCTGGTATTGTAAGGCATGACGAAGCCATCGATGTGATCAGGGCTGAGCACACGGAAGACCTGGAAAAGTTCATGGGTATTGTACCCGACCCTGAAGAACTCAATTATGCTGAAACAACACCCGTTCAGCATTTCAGGAAAAGGGTTGTATGGCTTGCATCCCTTTCTGTGCTTGGACTGCTGACAGGGATGGTTATTCATAGTTTTGAAGAGACTATTTCCACACTGGTAGTACTTGCACTTTATATGCCCATGGTTGCGGACACCGGGGGAAATACCGGAAGTCAGGCTGCAACTGTTGTAATACGTGCAATGGCACTTGGCCAGCTCAAGGTAAGGCAGTGGGCACACATTATTTTCAAGGAGTTCCGGGTCAGCATTTTGCTTTCACTGGTTATTGGAGCAATAACTTTTGGCAAGGTTCTTTTCCTCTCCTGGAATGTTGAACTGCCGGGTGAACTTACACTTGCCTACATAGGTCTGGGCATATCGTTTGCGTTGAGTCTCCAGGTTATTTCAGCAACACTTATAGGCGCAAGCCTGCCGCTGATAGTAAAAAGATTCGGGGGAGACCCGGCTGTGGCTGCCAGTCCGGCCATTACTACTGTGGTTGATGTAACCGGACTGTTGATATATTTCGGTGTGGCTACATTGTTGTTTTTTTAATATCAGGGATGGGTATTTCAGAATACTGCACGTACAAAATAGTAGGTGATGGCAAGTGATGCGGCCAGTTTTAGTCCCATGCCCAGAAAGAATCCTGCAAACGACCCCAGGCCGGCTTTCAGTGCTTTTTGGATTTCCGCACCAGAAAACAGTTCACCTGCAATTGCGCCTGCAAATGGTCCAATAATTATCCCGAACGGAGGGAAAAGAATCAAACCCGCCACCATTCCAATTGCAGCTCCCCATATCCCTTTTTTGGACCCCCCAAACCGCCTGGTAGTCCAAACGGGTGCAGCATAGTCAAGTATGGTTGCAATAGTTGCAATAAATGCCAGGATCAGAAGCAGACGGGTTTCAAATGAAGCGTATTTTGTAAAATGGAGGAGCCATATTCCGAAAAAGCTCAGTGGCGGCCCCGGAATAACGGGGAGGATACATCCGGCTATTCCGCTCAGAATGAGTATTGCTGCTATGATTAGTAGTACCGTGTCCATGACTGCAATATATCAATAAAAGGTCATTTTTATGTTTTTCCGGAACCTTTTGTGGTTGCGCCGTTAAGGGAGCAGCCTTCACATGAACCGCAAATACTATATCCGCGTTTTTTCCTCCTGTCAGGCAGGAACAGTTTTACCGCCTGCCATACTGTGTATCCTGCAGCGGATAAAACTATTATATGTGTAATTGTTTCCTGCATTTTTTTTCAAATTTGCTCATCAGACAATTAGGCTCCCCACCCTGTGGACAATGAATGCCATTATCCATGCCAGTCCGGTTGTATAGAAAATTGTAAAAACTCCCCATTTCCAGCTTCCCGATTCGTGTTTAATGGTAGCAATAACTGCTATGCACGGGAAATAAAGCAGAATGAATACCAGGAAAGCATAAGCTACGGCAGGTGTGAATACAGGCGATCCGTCATTCCAGGTCTGAACCCTTAATGTTTCTCCCAGTGTTTCTGTCGGAAGTGAGGACTCCGGGTTGACCTGGTAGAGGACTCCCATTGTGCTGACAACTATCTCTTTGGCTGCAAGTCCGGATATCAGGCTCACACCCATTTTCCAGTCGAAACCCAGGGGCTTGATTGCAGGTTCGATAAAACGGCCTATCTGACCGATATATGATCCTGCATGCTTTTCGTTTTGCCTTTCCGTTTCAATTTCTGCAATTTTTTCTTCCATTTCGGAAATTGCCTTACCCCTTTCCTGTATGCCTTCAGAGATCTTTTCTTCGGTATTGTCTTTTATCTCCAGTATCATGGCATTGTAGTCGGTTTCAGTAGTCCGTTCTGTTGGATAGTGACCAAGTGCCCATATTATTACAGAACCAATCAGAATAATCCCTCCCATTTTCTTAAGGTACTGTGAGCCTTTGTGCCACATGTGCCTTGCAGTTGTTTTAAGAATCGGGACACGGTAGGGTGGCAGTTCCATAACAAACGGAACATCTTCAGATCGAAAGAAGAACTTTTTGGCAGCCAGTGCCACAAGTACTGCAACCAGGATACCCAGTAAATAGAGGCTGAACAGCACAGTACCCGGATTATTGGGAAAAAATGCCCCTATGATCAGAATATAAACCGGCAGTCTGGCGCTACACGACATGAAAGGGTTAATAAGCATTGTAACAAGGCGGTTTTTACGGTTTTCTATTGTCCTTGTAGCCATTATTGCAGGAACATTGCAGCCAAAACCCATAATCATGGGAATGAAAGATTTTCCGTGCAGCCCTATCTTGTGCATGATCTTATCCATTATAAATGCCGCACGTGCCATGTAGCCGGTGTCTTCCATAAGCGATATGAAGAAAAAAAGTATCAGTATATTGGGAAGGAACACTATAACTCCCCCTACACCGCCAATAATTCCGTTGATCAGAAGGTCTTTCAGGGGACCTTCATACATGTGATCCTGAATAAGTCCGCCGGTAAACCCCACCAGATCCTCTATCCAGTTCATGGGGTATTCGCCAAGAGTAAATGTAGCCTGGAACATAAACCACATAAAGAAAATAAATATGGGGAAGCCGTAAATCTCGTGAGTTACAAAGGCATCTATCAGCTCAGTTTTTTTGCGCTTAGCCTGCTGTCCGCTTTTGAATGTTTCCCTCAGGGCTCCGGAAATGAAGCCGTATCTCGAATCGGTGATAAGTGTCTCGCTGTCGTCTTTTAATAGGGTTTCAAGTCTTGTAATCTCCTTTTCTACGGCACCATAAATCTCTCCGGAATTTGCAAGGGGCAGTATCGTTTCCCTCGCGTTTTCATCCTTTTCAAGAAGCTTAATGGCAAGAAAGCGGGAAGAGACATTGTCGGTCAGATGATAGTTTTCTTTTATTTTTATCTTTTCAGTGATCCTTTTAAGCGAGGTTTCAATTTCAGGTCCGTAGTTTATATGAATATGGCGAACATCCTCTTCCCTGTCTTCATAGGTATCAATAACTTTCCGGAACAGATCCCTTACCCCTATACTTTTCTTTGCAATTGTCGGAACGAAAGGGAAGCCCAGCATTTTCCCCAGGGCAATGTGGTCAAACTGGTCGCCGTTTTGCAGCATTTCATCGTACATATTGAGAGCAACCACAACTTTGATATCCATGTCTATGAGCTGGGTAGTGAGGTAAAGGTTGCGCTCCAGGTTAGATGCATCTACAACGTTAATGACCACATCAGGCTTATTGTTGTTAATGTGCTCTCTGACGAAAAGTTCTTCAGGTGAATAATGGGAAAGTGAGTAAGTACCCGGCAGGTCGTATATGTTGAAAGAATACCCATCCATTTTCATTACTCCCTGCTTGGACTCGATTGTAACTCCACCGTAATTACCCACCCTCTCCCTTGATTTTGTGGCGGTATTGAAAAGCGTGGTCTTTCCGGAGTTGGGATTGCCTACCATTGCAACATTTATTACCCTGCCCTTTTTTTCGGCTTTTTTCCTGAGAAACTCCTCGGTAAGCACCCCGCTGAAACTGTTGCCGTTTTCCTCTTTTGCCTCTTCCGGTGTTATAACTTCAATCAGTGCAGCTTCGCTCCTCCTCAAAGAAACTTCATATCCCATTATGCTGTATTCAACAGGGTCCCTGAGAGGGGCTTTTTTTATAACTTTTACGGTTTTACCTTTAATAAACCCCATTTCGGTGATTCTTTTCCTGAATGCACCGCGTCCTTTTATTTTTGTTATTACTCCTATCTCGTTGTTTGACAGTTCGTCCAAAGTCATATTCCAGAAAATTATTTGCGCCAACCTGAATAAATGCAAACATAGGCCTAATCCGGATACCTGCCAATACCTAAAAGTGGGTATTTTTAACACTTAATTATTATGCCACTTCAAAATGTTTGTCTTTTTTTTGCGTTTGTATGAGATAAAGAGAATATTCAATGAGCAATGATGAAAATATATACCGGTCGATTCAGGATTTTCTTGGCAGGATTTCCGATGTTAATATACTAGAGGAACAGATCGATATAGATCTTCAGCTTGAATATTTCGAATATTCAAGGACGGTAAAAAAAGATATCCCTTTTAAATCAATACTATCTGAAAAAAAAAGGCTGTTTGACGATAATTATCCAGCGGAAGACAAAAAGGCACTTCTTGTTAAACTTGCATCTACGCAGGAAGTTGAAGGTTACAGGGCGATCGAAAAGTATCTGAAAAACCCTGATTCAGGTTTAAGGGACTGGGCAGTACTGGCAAGCCAGGAGTGCCGGATGCTGCTGCAGAGTAAGCTTCTCGGGGATAATCAGGTGTTCATATCAACCGGACTTGGTGGCAGGGGGTTGAAGCTCAGATATTTTTTAGTGCTTGTAAACAACATTGAGGATTCATTCACCGGGTTGCAGAGAAAGGTGATCAGGAGTGAATTCGATTTTGTATTCAGCAAACATGAAGCGGAGATCGAAGATATTGTTTTTTCAGGCAGATACTGCAAAATTTTGGCAGTGATCCCGCTTGAAGTGCCTGTTAGGGAAATGCTCAGAAATACCATTAATGAGATTAACCAGTTAGGTGATTTTATTGATCCCAACTTCATTATCACCAACGTAAGAAAACTGACTGACAAGGAAATAACGGAATTTATCGAAAAAGACAAAAAAAACAAAACAGACGACGAATAGCGTCTGCGCTATGGTTATAAGAATAAGAGGCTGCCATGAATGGGCAGCCTCGCTATAAATTATTGATCACCTTTTTTTTCGAGGTCGTCAAAGTTCACATCGGTAAATCCGTCATTCAGGTTTTCACCGTCTTTGCCCTCTTCGCTTTTGTTTTCGAGCGGCTGTGCATTATTGATAAATGATACAACCTCTGTGAACCCGTTATTGAACTTTTCAAAGTCTTCCTTGTAGAGGAAGATCTTGTGCTTTTCAAAAAACTGCTTCCCTTCCCTGTTGAATCTTTTTTTACTTTCGGTAATAGTCAGATAATAATCGTTGTTCCTGGTTGACTTTACATCAAAAAAGTAAGTTCTCTTTCCTGCCCTGATCGTTTGTGAGAAAATTTCCTGTCTTCCGTTGTTGTTATTCTCTCCTCCGGCTTTTTTTTCATTCTCTTCCATCTTCCTGATTTGTTTTTGGGTTTAAAATCATTTCAAAAATAACAAAAATATATTCAACACTTTTTCAGAACTTTTTTTAACAAAGTAAATATTTTTAATAAATAATGTCAACCCTCCTGAGATTTTACGCAGAAAAAATTTGACTTCGTCGATTTTCCATGTATCCCGACAAGCTTTTTGCACGCTTTTTCAGATGGAAAATTAATGTATATTTCTCCTGTAAAAAAAGTCAAAATTTCGTAAAGAAATTACAAAATCTTGACTGACAGGAGGAACCGCTTCGCTTTCCCATAAATTTTTTTTATCCGTATGTGTCTATTTTCGGATAAAAAAAATTCATGTACATTTCTCATGTAAAAAGCCTGAATTTTGTTTAAGAAGGCTACAAAATTCAGGCTTACAGCAGGAATATCCATAAAATTTTTTCATGCGTCTATGTGAGATTTTACGCAGAAAAAATTTAATGTATATTTGCAGTTCTTAAATTAATAACGAGGTTCTTTTAAAAATATGGTAAGCAGAAGGCTCTTAAGAATAAAGATTTTACAGATATTATACGCGTATTTTAAAAGTGATGATGCCGCTTCAGGCAAAATGGAGAAAGATCTCTTTTTCAGCATACAAAAAACCCATGAGCTTTATATTTCCATTTTTGCACTGCTGAATGAAATTGTAAGATATGCCGCCCACCGTATCGATCTGGGCAGGAACAAGCTGTCACCAGCCCCTGAGGACATTAATCCGAACACCAGGTTTATCGATAATCCTGTTTTAAGGAAGCTTTCCGAAAACCCCTCACTAAAGACTTACATTAATGAATATAAAATAAACTGGTCTGTTTACCCCGAGCTGACCAGGAATCTTTACAGGCAGATAATCTCTTCTGATTTTTATGAAGAGTACATGAATAAAGATGAAACAACCGTTAAGGAGGACTTAAAGTTTGTGAACAGCATCCTCTACCGTGTTGTACTGAACTGCGACATGCTGGATTCATTGCTTGAGGAGAGGTCTATTTTCTGGAACAATGAGCTTGATTTTGTAGTAAGGCAGGTGGAGCGTACCCTGAAAAAGATTATGGAAGATACTATGAACGAAACGAAACTTCTGGCCCTCTACAAAGATGAAGATGACAGGGATTTCGCAAAAAGGCTTTTCAGGCACGTTATTGCAAATAACAAGGAATACAGGGAGATAATTGAGAGATATACAAGCAACTGGGATGTCGACAGGATTGCATATATGGATATACTCCTGATGCAGCAGGCTATTTCTGAAATTATTGAGTTTGAGAATATCCCTACCCGTGTTTCTTTTAACGAGTATATAGAGATTTCAAAATTTTTCAGCACCAAAAAAAGCAGCAATTTTATTAACGGTGTTCTCGACAAGATTATCAAAATGCTTAAGGATGAAAACAGGATTCTTAAAAGTGGCAGGGGACTGATAGGAGAATCGTGAACCCGGTATTTAGTTATCAAATGCTATTTTTTTCATATTTGCTGTTATCTTAAAATTATTATTACTTTGCAGGTTGTCCATGGCCGGATTGAATTTACGCCGCTGCGGAATTGATTTAAAACATTGATACAGAGTTGCCCAATATCACAGTTAATTTAAAAATTGATAATAAAATGATGAATTTAATGTTTGTTTTGCTGATGGCCCCTCAGGAGGGCCAGAACCCACTTGTTTCTTTTCTGCCACTTTTGCTTATAATACTTGTATTCTACCTTTTTATGATAAGACCCCAGATGAGAAGGCAGAAGGAATTGCGTGAATACCGTAACCAGCTCAAGAAGGGAGACCGCATTATTACCACCGGAGGAATATACGGGAGAGTTAATGATATTTCCGATCACGTTGTAACCATCGAGGTGGAAGACAAGGTTAAGCTTAAGGTTGACAAGAGCGCTATCCTGAAGGATCCAACCGATCTTTCTGCACAGCAGCGCTGATATTAATGCTTATATCCGGAGTTCATGCCTGTTTGCAATTACTCCGGATCCTTTTTTAACCCAATACGAACCGGATTGGATACAGGATTGATAAAACCGTTTACCAGACTTGCAAGGAAAGATAAGGACAGGTTCAACAAAAAATTGCTTGTATTTCTTTTTTTCCTTGTTGTATCAACTATTTTCTGGTTCCTGAGCATGCTTGGCAAGGATTATACTACCGATATGCGCTATCCGGTAAGATACACCAATTTCCCTGAGAACAAGGTGCTGGTAGGTGAGTTGCCCGAAAACCTGATACTCAATGTCAGAGGGAACGGATACACATTATTGAGGTACAGGCTCAGCAGCAGGCTCCTTCCAATTATTTTCGATGTAAACTCTTTTTCCCTGAACCGTGTTTCAGACGAAAGTGATACATTTTTCATTTTGAGCAGTGTGGCAAAATCCAAAATATCGGGACAACTGGGAGCCGATATTGAGATCAATGAGATCCTGCCCGACACATTGTTTTTTCACTTTTCCGAAGTCGTTTCCCGCAAGCTTCCGGTTAAGGCGGATCTGCAAATTGAGTTCAGGCGACAATATATGCAGAGCGGACCTGTCGCCCTGGATCCGGATACGGTTACAGTTTCAGGCCCCGAATCGGTTATGGACACTCTTGAACTTGTCTTTACTGAACCTTTGGCAAAAGAGCAGGTTGACCGTACTGTTGTAACCGATGTTTTGCTGCGTCCGGAAAAATACCTGCGCTTTTCGGAGGAAAGTGTCAGGGTTAACGTGCCTGTCGAACAGTTTACCGAGGCATCAATAACTGTTCCGATCGAAACAGTCAATGTACCTGAAGGGTTTGTACTGAAAATATTTCCTGCAGAAATAAGGGTTTCATATCTTGTTCCGTTGAGCTATTATGAAAAGGTGCGCCGTCAACAGTTTCAAGCCTATGTTGATTATGAAATACTGCTTAAAGAGGAACTGAGAAGGCTGCCGGTAAACCTTTCAAGATATCCCGATTTTATAAGGGGTATGAGATTCAGTCCCCAAACAGTTGATTTCATCATTGAAAAATAATGCTAAGGATAGGTGTTACAGGAGGAATTGGTAGCGGGAAATCGGTCATTTGCCGGATTTTTGAGGTGCTGGGCGCACCTGTTTTCAATGCTGATAAAGAAGCAGGGGTGTTAATGGAGAACGATCCGGTAGTCAGGAATGCAATAAAGAGAGAATTCGGCAGCAATATTTACACAACTGAAGGACTTGACCGCAAAAGGCTGGCAGCTATTGTTTTCAGTAACCCTGAGCTGCTGGACAAGATCAACGGTATTGTCCATCCTGCAGTTGCAATGCGTTTTGTCAAATGGGCTTCTGAAATGACAGTTTACCCTTATCTGGTGAAGGAGTCGGCAATTCTTTTTGAGACAGGGACTTACAGGGAGCTGGATCACGTAATACTTGTCACAGCTCCTGTTGAACAGAGAATAAACAGGGTTATGCAACGCGACGGGGTTGACAGGGAAAGTGTTGAGAGGCGAATGATAAACCAGTGGCCTGACGGTGAAAAGAGCAGGTTAGCCGGCACTGTTTTGCTTAATGACGGCAATAATCCTGTTCTGCCGGTGATCCTGGACCTTGATAAAAGGTTCCGGAGCGGAAATTACAGGTGATCCCGGATAACCGGCACATACAATGAAGTGGGTTGAACAATAAGAATTGTTTTAAATATATATTTGCTTATGGAACTAAAAGATATTCTGGCAATCTCGGGACAACCCGGGTTATTTAAATTTATATCAAAAGGCCGCAACAGCGTTATAGTTGAGCCTCTTGAGGGCGGTAAGCGCATGAATGCCCATGCCTCCCTTAAAGTATTGGCCCTTGAGGATATTCAGATATTTACAACTTCTGATGAGGTGCCTCTTTCGAAGGTTTTTTCCCTTATTTATGAAAAGGAAAATGGGGGTGAGGCTATAAGTCACAAATCCTCCCCTGAAGAGCTAAAGGCTTATATGGCTGAGGTGATGCCCGGCTATGATAAGGAACGGGTATATGTTTCGGATATTAAAAAGATAATCCACTGGTACAATATACTGCACAGTCTGGAAATGCTCCGTCCGGAGGAAGAAGAGAAGGAAGCCGGGAAAACTGGTGAAGAACAGGACTCAAAAAACAGTTCGGATGAGAAAGATGACAAGCACGATGATGGCAGGAAAGACGTTAATGAAGGGAGTGATCCTGAAAATGAAAAATAGGAGTGGTACAACTGTAAAAAATTACCGGATTATCCTTAATATTTAAAATACCCAGAGATGAATCGTCCATGACGATATTTTCAATATCTTCACAAAATTCAATGAATTTTACATCATATGTGCTATGCATGAAGCGCAAATAATTTACGTGTAAAATCGACCGAAGGTCAAAATATTGTCATGGTAAGATACATGAGGCCAATTATTTAATTTTAATATTTTCTCATGAACCCATTCAAAGAACGTCTGAAAAGAAAGGAAAAGCTGTTAGGGACAATGCTGTCGTTTCCTTCAGCCGAAATTGCTGAAATACTTTCACATGCCGGATTTGACTGGCTTTTTGTTGACGGGGAGCACGGAAATTTTGAATTGAGTGACCTGCAGAGGATCCTGCAGGTTGCCGATAGTACAACTGACTGCATGGTAAGGGTGCCTTTGAATGACGAAATATGGATCAAGCGTGCTCTCGATTCAGGTGCCAGGGGAATTATCGTTCCCCAGGTTAAAACTGCCCGGGAAGCCGCGCAGGCTGTTTCATTCTGTAAATACCCCCCTGACGGCAGGCGCAGTGTAGGCATATCACGTGCACACGGTTACGGGATGGATTTCGCCGGATATATCAATAAAGCAAATGATGATGTGGTTGTGGTTGTACAGGTGGAGCATATTGAAGCGGTCAGGAATGCAGGCACCATAGTGGAGGTTCCGGGAGTTGATGCAGTTTTTGTCGGGCCTTACGATCTTTCAGCCAGTATGGGTATGGCGGGGGAGGTTGGTGCAACCGAAGTAAAGGAAGCTATTGAAAAGGTTTCTGAAATCTGCAAAAAGGCAGACAAGCCTGCCGGGATATTCGGTGCTGATGCAGAGGCTGTAAAGTGGTATATCGACATTGGCTACACACTTGTATGTGTTTCTATTGACAACCTTATCTTTACCAAAGGAGTCCGCAAGCTTGCTGCAGAGTTAAAAGGTCTTTTGCATTGACAGGGGATTTATTCAATTACTCCCGATCCGAGCAACTCGTCTTCTTTGTACCAGGCAGCAAACTGTCCGGGCGCAATACCTCTCTGCAATTCCCTGAATACTATATAAAGTCCGTTTTCCCTCATGTAAAGGGCTGCCCTCTGGAGTGGCTGCCGGTATCGTATCCGCACCAGGTATTCTCCGCTTTCCCCATTATTTAACTTCAGGTCTTCACGTATCCAGTGAACATCCTCTTTTCTGATGAAAAGTCCTTTCCGGTTGAGACCCGGATGTGAATGGCCCTCACCTGTGTATATAATATTCTGTCCGGTATCAGTCCCGATTACGAAAAGTGGTTCTTTCCTGCCCCCCACGCTCAACCCTTTCCTTTGACCAACCGTATAGAACCATGCACCGCTGTGTTCCCCTATTTTTATCCCGTGCTCCGGCCTGTACCTGCAGGGTGAAGCAACCCTTTCGAGAAAATCTTCCAGTGGAAGGTCTTTTTTTTCAGGAATATGGTTTTTGTAATGACTGCGGGGTATTTCTATTATGTCCCCTTTTTCAGGTTCAAGCTTTTGTTGCAAAAATACCGGGAGCTCTACTTTCCCGACAAAACATATGCCCTGGGAGTCTTTTCTCTCTGCTGTCGGAAGCCCAAGCCGGGCTGCTGTATTTCTCACTTCCTGCTTGGTCAGACCTGCAAGTGGGAATATGGCTCTTTTAAGCTGATCCTGACTCAGCTGGCAAAGAAAATAACTCTGGTCTTTTTTCCTGTCCCTGCCAGCCAAAAGCCGGTATATTGTCTTTTCACCGATTCGTATCTCTTTCTTTCCGCAGTAATGACCGGTTGCCACATAATCTGCATTCAGCTTAAGGGCTTCTTCAATGAAAAGGCTGAATTTGATCTCGCGGTTGCAAAGCACATCAGGGTTAGGTGTTCGCCCCCTGCGGTATTCGGAAAACATGTAATCTACCACCTGACTCCGGTATTGTTTGCTCAGGTCGGTTGTGTGAAAGGGTATTCCCAGTTTTTTTGCTGCAAGTCTGGCAAACATCAGATCGTCATGCCATGGGCAGTCCCCGGAAATTGTGCCCTGCGGATCGTGCCAGTTTTTCATAAAAAGCCCCACTACCTCATAACCTTCTTTTTGCAGAAGGTATGCGGCAACGCTTGAATCAACACCACCCGACAATCCAACAACGATCCTTTTAATCACGATAATTGAAAATTTTTCTTTTTTTTGCCCGGTCTTCTTGCACCGTAGCTTTTGTTGAAGATCTTGCCTTTCCTGGTCTTCTTGTCACCTTTTCCCATAATATTTTGGTTTAAGATGGCTTTACAAAGTAACGGCTGTTTCCATTATTCTGTTTTATAAAGGGCTGATATTATATTTTTCACCCATTTTGCCGGTTTATGTATATTGAATTGGCTTGTGCAGAAGGAGTCAATATTATATCGTTTATATTAACATGTGCCGGTCTTGTCAGTACGAACAAAATTGCTTCGGCAACATCATCCCCGGTCAGAGGTTCAATTCCCTGGTACGGCATGCTTGCCTTTTTGCTATCCCCCTTGAATCTGACAAGTGAAAATTCTGTTTCAACAAGTCCTGGCGAAACCATTGAAACTTTTATACCGTGCCGTAGAAGGTCAATCCGCATACCTTTGGATAGTGCATCCACTGCATGTTTGGTGGCGCAGTAAACATTTCCCTTCTCATACACTTCCTTCCCTGCAATACTGTCGATATTTACAATATGCCCCTTCTTTCTCCCTATCATTGAAGGAGCTATTTTACGGGTAATATACAAAAGGCCTTTTATGTTTGTGTCAATCATCTTCTCCCAGTCTTCCATGCTCCCCTCGTTAATGAAATCGAGTCCTGCTGCCAGTCCGGCATTATTGATCAGCACATCTATTTCCTGCCATTCTGAAGGCAGAGAGTCCAATGCGCTTTCAACTTCATTGCGGTTGCGTATGTCGAAAGCAAGCGGGAGGATTTCTGTATATTGCTGAAGGCCATTCCGGAGATTTTCAAGTTTTTCTTCTCTGCGGCCTGTAATTATAAGTCTGAAATTATTACGTGCCAGCAATTTTGAAGTTGCTTCTCCAATGCCTGCTGTTGAGCCTGTTATAAGTGCAGTTTGCATGTCCTGAATCTTTTTTTTGTGGACACAAAGTTTGGCAAAAAAAATAAATAAGTCAAATATGCCCACACCTCGTGTTTTTCATTATTTTTGCCATGGAGGTTATGTAATACTAATCAAATCAGGATTAATTGAGACGAGCAGTTATTGTCATATTTTTGCTGATATTCCCGTTTGCAGCTTCTGTGGCTCAAAGAGTCCATGTCAGAAACATTCCCGAGCATGATCAGAAGCCGTTGCATTTCGGGTTTACAATAGGACTGAATACAATGGACTTCAGGATACTCCCATCAGACTTTGCAGTGGAGGATGATCTGTTTCCTGAAGTTAGCATACTCAGTCCGGGATTCAACATCAATGTTGTTTCAAATTTCAAGCTGGGACATTTTTTGGATTTTCGTGTTTTACCAGGCATTGCCTTCGGCCAAAGGCAAATAGACTACTACTCGGATTCGGTTTTGGTTAACAGCCAGAAACTGGAGTCCTCATTTATTGAGGTGCCGTTAATTTTTAAATACAAGTCAGTCCGGATCAACAATTACCGTCCATATATTATTGGAGGTGTTAATTTCCGTTACGACCTTGCAAAAAATTTCAGTGAGGATGACAATGTATATCTTAAGCTGAAGCCTTTTGACACTTACCTTGAAATTGGGTTTGGAATAGACTTTTATCTTCCCTATTTCAAGTTCTCAACCGAACTGAAATTTGCCAAGGGTCTGATGAATGTGATTGACTACACACCCAACAGTCAGCCGCGCTTTCAGAATGCCATAGAAAGGCTTGGCTCCAACCTTGTAATTTTCTCATTCCATTTTGAGTAGCATTCCGATATCACCCGTCGTCCTGACCAAAGAAATGCTTTCTGCGGAATTCAGAAATAATTATTCCCCCTGCAACAGCAACGTTGAGTGATTCGGATGAATCACCACTATACGCGGCGGAGGGAATGGTAATCCGGAAATCTACCATACCGGATATCGCGGGTGAGATACCTCTGGATTCATTACCAAGCAGGATAAAACCGCTTTTTCCCAGCGTGTGACTGTATATACTTTCCTCGTCAAGGAAAGCACCGTATACAGGAATTTTTTTATTTTGCGGGGAGGAAAAAAATCTTTTCAGGCATGTGTATCCGACCTTTACCCTGAATATGCTACCCATAGCAGACTGCACCACTTTAGGGTTATAAATATCTGCGCAGTTTTCCGAACAGATTATATATCTTATCCCGAACCAGTCGCATACCCTTACAAGTGTTCCCAGGTTGCCGGGATCCTGAACATTATCCAATACAAGGGTCAAATTGCCATGGCAGCTTATCTTTCCGGGATCAGCTTCCTTAAGATGAGAAAGAGCCAAAACATGGTTTGGTGTTTTAAGGAGGCTTATCCGCCTGAGTGTTGACTCATTAACTGGAAAAACATCAAAATCTCCTTTAACAGGATTTTCTTTCAGCCATTCTTCTGTGGCATAAAGCGAATGCACTTTCCAGTCAGATAAAAGAAGTTCCTTTACCGTTTTATCCCCCTCCACTATGAAAAGCCCGTGCCTGTTCCTGTTTTTTTTATCTTTAAGAGACCTGATAAGTTTTATCCTGGTTTTTCCGGGCATGTTTCTGTTGTTTAATAAAAAAGGCATAATAATGGATGCCCTGTCAAAGTTATAATATTGCAGTTGCAATATATATAATTATTTTTGTTGGCAAATTCTTCCGATCAAATTGAATTTTCAAAAACAATATATTGTTCACATTTTATCCAGCTTGACAGGATGCCTGGCACTGTCACTGCTTTTTTTTTCGTGCGCCATGACGCGCCATGTGCCGGAAGATGATTATCTGCTGACAAGGTCAAGGGTAAGAACTGACAGCAGGCAGATTGACAGGAGCGAGGTAAGGGGTTATCTGAGGCAGGAACCCAACACCAGGATTCTTGGCGTACCTTTTAACCTTATGCTTTACAATTTGTCTAACCCTGAAAAAGAGGGCTGGCCTCATAACTGGCTGAGGAGGATAGGCGAGGAGCCGGTTGTATTCGACCCATTTGAAACCGGACGTTCAGTTCGTCAGATAGAACAGTATTTAAGGAACAAAGGTTATTTCCATGCCGAGGTTGAAGATACCGTCAGGTTCCGCCGCCAGAGAGCGCGTGTTAAATATACAATCGAGGCCAATGAACCATTCCGCCTGAACAATATTTATTATGACCTTGAAGACAAGGGACTCGAGGATGTAATTATCGCCGACACAGCAAACAGCCTTCTGCAGCAGGGCGAAATATTCGATGTGGATATTCTTCAGGAAGAACGCAACAGGATAGAAGAGTACCTGAGGAATCTGGGTTATTACAATTTCAACAGGGAGTTCATATATTTTGAAGCCGACACCACAGCTGGCCGCAGAATTGTTGATCTGACAGTCGGGATTAAGAAATACACAAGAAGGCTTGCAAACAACACTTACGAGTCAGTCAGCCACAAACGCTACAATATCGACAGGATATTCATCTATACCGATTACAGTCCAAGGGAAGCATTGTCGCAGCAGGAAGAATATTATGCAGATTTTGACACTACAGTATACAGGGATATGTATTTTCTTCACAAAGGCGACCTTAAAGTTAATCCAAGAGTTATAGCACAGTCACTTTTTATTTTCCCTGGTGAGATATACAGCAAGGAAAGTGTTGACCAGACATATCGCCACCTTTTTTCCCTGCGTCATTTCAGACTGATAAATATCCGCTTCAGGGAACAGGCTGAAGAGGGCACGAATGATACCGGTTCAAAGGGCAAACTTGACTGTTACCTGCAGCTTACTCCCTTTGCAAGGCAGTCATATACAGTTGAACTGGAGGGTACTAACTCGTCGGGTGACTTCGGTTTCGGGGGCAATTTCATGTATCAGCACAGGAACATTTTTGGAGGGGCTGAGATACTGAACCTGAAACTGAAAGGATCTGTAGAATCGCTGCAGGGGTATGAAGGAACATCGCTCGATAACACATACGAATACGGTATTGATGCTAATATGCAGTTTCCCGGGTTTTTGCCGGACATAGGGTCTGTTACCAGAACAAGGCGTTACAATCCCAGGACCAAAATTACCGCAGCATACAATTACCAGCAAAGACCCGATTATACCCGTACAATAGTAAACCTTGGGTTTAGCTATGAATGGCAGGGGTCTGAATATACCACTCATATATTAACACCTGCAGAGTTTAATTTTGTTAAGCTCCCTGCTTCTACCCCCGAATTTGATTCGCTGATAACACTTTACAATTTACAGGCGAGTTTCCGCGACCATCTTGTTTCTGAAACAAATTACAGCTTTATTTTCAATAACCAGGATATAAGGAGAAGGCGTGATTTCGTCTACTTCAGAACCAATCTGGAAGTGGGCGGGAATATTTTTTCAGCCATAGCCAATCTTACTGACTTGGAAAGGGAGAACGGCACATACAATATACTGGGTAATCCTTTTGCCCAGTTTGTGCGGTCAGATATTGATTTTCGATATTACTGGAAATTAAGTCAGGATAACACACTTGTAGGCAGGTTTTTTGCCGGTGCTGGTATTCCATACGGTAATTCAGAGGCACTGCCCTTTGAGAAAAAGTATTTTTCAGGTGGTGCCAACAGCATTAGGGCATGGCAGGTTCGCTCGCTCGGCCCGGGATCGTTCCATGACCCTGTTGACCGTACATTTCCTAACAGGACGGCAGATATAAAGCTTGAGGCAAATCTTGAGTACCGGTTTGACATGTTCTGGGTCCTGGAGGGGGCAATGTTCCTTGATGCCGGAAATATCTGGGCAATCAACAGAAGTGACAGACGCGAAGGGGCGCTCTTTCGTTTCAACAGGTTTTATGATGAAATTGCAGTGGGAACCGGCTTTGGTTTTCGTTTTGATTTTAATTTTTTCCTGTTCAGGATTGATACCGGATTAAAGCTCAGGGATCCCATCGAGCCTCCGGGCGAAAGGTGGATCCATCCAAACCGGGGTTTCAGCTTTTCAAATGATGTAACCATAAATATCGGGATAGGGTATCCGTTTTAGATTGCTGTTTCCAGAGAAAACATTTTTTATATCGTGCAACTTTCTCCTCACTTCATCGCTGGACTGCGTTTTAGAGGTCAGCATACAGGAAAACAATTCTTCCTCTGTTTTGCAGGTTTGATAGCATTCAAATTTTCATTACTTTTATAGTTTATAAGGCAAATAGTCAAAAATTTGCAATAAAAGGTAACTGAAAACTGATATTGAGCTTATTGTAAGTCTAACCCAAAAATTATAAATGTGATGTCAAACAATAATATTATCGGGCTTCTGGGAGATAAAGCCGATTTTCTTCTGAAGCATGAATGCAAAACGGTTAAAAAGGATCAGTTGAATTTACCCGGTCCCGACTTTGTTGAAAGGGTCGTATCCGGTACTAACAGGAATCCTAAGGTCATGCGCAACCTGCAACAGCTTTTTAACCATGGCCGTCTTTCTGGTACCGGCTACCTTTCGATATTGCCTGTTGACCAGGGGATAGAGCATTCTGCCGGAGCATCCTTTGCCCCGAACCCCATTTATTTTGATCCGGAAAGCATTGTCAGGCTTGCAATTGAGGGCGGTGCCAATGCTGTTGCATCAACATTCGGGGTTCTTGCCTCTGTTTCACGCAAGTATGCCCACCGCATACCTTTTATTTTAAAGCTGAATCATAACGAGTTGTTAACCTACCCAAACAAATACGACCAGATCATGTTCGGCTCTGT
Organism: Bacteroidota bacterium; assembly: GCA_003551495.1. Lineage (GTDB taxonomy): Bacteria > Bacteroidota > Bacteroidia > Bacteroidales > PUMT01 > PUMT01. Next base: position 3,638 of record PUMT01000262.1, on the reverse strand, counting down.
AGAGGAAGCCTGGAATCTGGGTGCCACTGCTGTGGGGGCAACAATTTATTTTGGCTCAGAGGAGTCATCAAGGCAGATAATTGAAGTTGCTGAAGCTTTCGAGATAGCCCACGAACTGGGGATGGCAACAATTCTATGGTGTTATACCCGAAACAGCGCATTCAAGCATGAGGGCAGGGATTATCATGTGGCTGCCGACCTGACATCCCAGGCTAATCACCTCGGGGTTACCATACAGGCGGATATTATTAAGCAAAAAATGCCCGAGGTCAACGGAGGCTTCAAAGCCCTCAAATTTGGAAAGACACATGATAAGGTCTATACTGAACTTACCAGTGATCATCCAATTGATATGTGCCGCTACCAGGTTGTTAACTGTTTTATGGGGCGTGCCGGACTTATCAATTCGGGCGGAGCCTCTTCAGGGGCATCAGACCTGGCCGACGCGGTTGCAACCGCAGTAATAAACAAGAGGGCAGGGGGAATGGGACTCATCTCCGGCAGGAAGGCATTTCAGAGACCTATGGAAGAAGGGGTGAAACTTCTCAATGCAATTCAGGATGTTTACCTTTCAGGGGATATTACCGTTGCCTGATTTCTTAATAACACAATACCATCCCGGGGCTGGCAGTAATGTCAGCCTTTTTTTATTTCTTGCCCTGTGAACTATACTTTTGAAAACGTTAAAAAATATATTTATAAGTGGTTTGGATAAGCAAACTTTTTTTATAATATTGCCTTCATTTTTAAAATCTGCTTAAAATAACTCACACAAAAAAAGATGGCAAAAACTGACTTACAAGTACGCGACAGTTTTACAAGCAAGTTTGGCGTAATAGCAGCGGCCGCGGGCTCGGCAGTGGGACTGGGCAATATATGGCGGTTCCCCTATATTGTCGGAGAAAACGGGGGAGGAGCCTTCCTGATTGTTTACCTTTTATTCATTGCTGCTATCGGGATGCCGGTAATGTTATCCGAGTTTGCAATCGGAAGGAAAGCACAGAGAAATGCAATAGGCTCTTTCAGAAAGCTGGCACCCGGGACGCCCTGGTATTTTGTGGGTGTAATTGGGGTGGCTGCGGCATTTTTGATCCTTGCATTTTACAGCACCGTGGCCGGCTGGACACTTGAATACATTGTAAAAGCGGTAACCGGTTCTTTTGCCGGGAAGGATGATGTTGAAATATCAGGACTGTTTGAAACTTTTCATACCGGGACTTTCTGGCCGCTTTTCTGGCAGCTGCTATTCATGGGAGTGACTCTCTGGATTGTAATGGCAGGCATCAGGAACGGCATAGAAAAATATACCAAGATTCTTATGCCATTGCTGGTGGCGATGATAATAATAATATGTGTACGTTCCCTGACCCTTGCAGGCTCAGGAGAGGGTATTTCATACCTTTTCAGGCCCGACTTTTCTGCACTAACGACTGAGGGTATACTTGCAGCCCTGGGGCAGGCTTTCTTTTCACTCAGCCTTGGTATGGGAACTCTTATTACTTACGGTTCATACGTTTCCAAAAGGGAAGATCTCGGATCGACCGTTACACAGGTTACGATAGCCGATACAGTAATTGCAATGCTGGCAGGGATAGCTATCTTCCCGGCTGTTTTTGCTTTCGGGATCGATCCGCAGGCCGGACCCGGACTTGTTTTTGTGACTCTTCCCAATATTTTCCAGGAAATGGCGGGCGGATACTTTTTTGCAATAGTATTCTTTGTGCTGCTCGGAATAGCAGCCTTAACCTCTTCCATATCAATTCTCGAAGTGGTCGTTGCATACATGAAGGAGGAACTTAACCTTACCCGGAGGAAAGCTGCTATTTTTGCTGCAATTGTTATTACAATGATGGGAGTGCTCTGCACCCTTTCTTTTGGACGCATGGAAAATGTGACCATATTCAATACAACCTTTTTTGACCTGATGGATTTTACTGCCTCCAATGTACTGCTTCCGCTTGGTGGATTGCTGATAGTTCTGTTTATCGGGTGGTACCTTGGATCATCGAGGACAAGGGAGGAGGTCTCTAACGATAATAAATTGAGGGTTAGATATTTTCCTGCCTATATCTTTTTGATCAAATTTGTGGCCCCGATCGCTATTGCAATAGTATTTCTTTACGGACTCGGAATACTGAATATTTAAACTTATGAACTTTACCTTTCGCAATATATAGATACTAACAGGGAAAGCGTTTATCAATGCTTTCCCTTTTTTAAATAAATATATAATGAAGCTGATTGTAACCGGTTTTATCCTGATTATGATTTCATTTCCTGCTGCTGCATCGGCAGGGGAACTTACGACTGCAGAAAGAATTGATGCTGCTTTTGAACCAGTTGTTGAGAATATTGAGAATATCCTCTTCTGGGACCCCGTAGCTGCACTTGGATTTGATGTAGGTGCACGTGTGCCGCTTGTTGTCCTCTGGTTGATCTTCGGAGGGGTATTTTTCACATTTAAAATGAACTTTATAAATATAAGGGGATTCCGGCATGCAATTACTTTTGTAAGAGGCAAATACAGTAAACCTGGTGACAGCGGGGAGGTATCAAGCTTTCAGGCTTTGGCAACAGCCCTTTCAGCCACTGTTGGCCTTGGTAATATTGCAGGTGTAGCAATAGCCGTTTCAATAGGAGGCCCCGGTGCAACATTCTGGATGATAATGGCCGGCTTTTTCGGAATGACCCTTAAGTTTGCAGAATGCTCCCTTGCTATGAAATACAGGAAAATAGACGAGAATGGTGTTGTATCGGGTGGTCCGATGTATTACCTCAGGGATGCCCTGGGCAAAAAGAAAGGTTTCAGGCATATTGGAAAAATTCTTGCAGTTTTTTTTGCAGTTATGATTGTTATGGCCTCCCTGGGAGGAGGTAACATGTTTCAGTCCAACCAGGCATTCTCTCAAATGGTTTACATGTTCCCCTCGCTTGCCCCTTACGGGTTCCATTTTGGACTACTGCTGGCACTTCTCGTTGGAATTGTTATAATAGGCGGAATCAGAAGTATTGCCCGGGTAACATCCAAAATTGTGCCTTTCATGGCGGTACTTTACGTTTTTACAAGCCTGGTAATAATAGCCATGAATGTTGCCGATATAGGTAATGTGTTCAGACTGATCATAGGCGGGGCATTTTCACCCGACTCATTAAAGGGCGGTATAATAGGGGTTATAATAGTTGGAATACAGCGTGGCACATTTTCAAGTGAGGCCGGTGTCGGTTCGGCAGCGATTGCACATTCGGCCGCAAGGGTAAAGGAGCCGGTAAGTGAAGGTATGGTTGCGCTTCTGGAACCCTTCATAGATACTGTTGTAATATGTACAATGACCTCAATGGTTATAATTTTTACAGGTTTGTACCAGAATCCGGAAGGACTTGAAGGCACTCAACTGACATCTGCCGCATTTGCCACCGTGTTCCCGTGGTACCCTTACCTTCTTGGTGTTGCAATACTCCTTTTTGCTTTCTCCACTATGATATCATGGTCTTATTACGGACTGAAAGGGTTTGATTTTTTAACCGGCAGGTTTTCGGTAAAGCTTTTCAGGACAAAAAAGGTGTCAGCTTTCTTCTATCAGCTTGTTTTTCTTCTTTTTATAGTGATTGGTGCTTCATCCGGACTGGGCTCGGTAATT
>PUMT01000213.1 GCA_003551495.1 Bacteroidota bacterium | reverse complement strand
TAACATTTTTTTCTGCAAAACACTGATAGCCTGCAAAGAGAAAAATATTTTTTTTTTTTTATTTTATAAGCTATTGTCTTTAACAATATTGTTTTTTTTTATCAAAAGTCAATACCCTTTCCGATTTTTTTTTTTGGGTTTTTTTAACAAAATTGCTTTTTAATTTGATCGGATGATATCTTCTAAACTCCCCTAAATATGGATAATAAGCACAAAATCGTTTGGAGCAGTTGTTTGAAGGTTATAAGGGATAATGTGCCTTCGATAAGTTACCGGACCTGGTTTGAACCAATCGTCCCCCTTAAGCTGGAAAAACAGGTGCTGACGATCCAGGTGCCCAGTCCATTTTTCTATGAATATCTTGAAGAGCAATACATTGACATTCTGAGCAAAACACTCCGGAAGGAGATTGGAGAAGGAGCAAAGCTGGAGTACAATGTTGTTATGGAAAACAATGGTGTTGGCAATGTGAAGCCTTACACCGTTAGATTTCCTGCAAAATCAGGAAGCGAACCTAAAAACAGGCCTGTTTCTGCATCAGCAGATGCAGAAGACAGAGACAAGAATATCAGGAACCCATTTATTATTCCCGGCATCAAAAAGCTTCACATAGATCCTCAGCTTTGTCCTGAAAAGTCTTTCGAGAACTTTGTTGAGGGCGACTGCAACAGGCTGGCACGTTCAGCAGGCATGGCGGTTGCAAAGAATCCGGGGGGTACTGCTTTCAATCCGATGTTTCTTTACAGTGAAAACGGGCTTGGAAAGACTCATCTTGCGCACGCTGTTGGACTTGATGTGAAAGAAAGGTTTCAGGAAAAAACCGTACTTTATGTTGATGCAAATAAGTTTTCAAATCAATTTGTTGAGGCGGTAAGGAACAATAACCGGAATGATTTTTTGCACTTTTACCAGATGATAGATGTGCTGATACTTGATGATGTTCATGATTTTGCCGGGAAAGGCAAAACCCAGGATGTCTTTTTTCATATTTTCAATCACCTTCACCAGTCCGGCAAGCAACTTATACTTACATCAGATAAACCTCCAGTTGAAATGCAGGGACTTGAACAGCGCCTCCTCTCCAGGTTTAAGTGGGGATTGTCTGCAGATATCCAGCCACCGGATTTTGATACAAGAAAGGAGATATTGACCCGGAAAGTTTATAACGACGGGATTGATGTTCCACACGAAGTGATTGATACACTGGCAAAGCATATTACAAGCAATATCAGGGAGCTGGAAGGGGCACTCATAAATCTCCTTGCCCAGTCAACCCTTAACAGGAAAGAGGTTACAATTGAGCTGACCCATCAGGTTATAGACCGCCTTGTCCGCAACACGAAGCGTGAGATTTCGGTGGATTATATTCAGAAAGTTGTAAGTGACTATTTTAATATCAATATGGATCAGCTTCACACAAAAACGCGCAAGAGGGAAATTGTTCAGGCCAGGCAGATTGCCATGTACTTTTCCAAAAATCTCACCAAATCTTCACTTGCGTCAATAGGTTCCCAGATAGGTAATAAAGACCATGCAACCGTACTACATGCATGTAAGACTGTAAACAACCTCATTGAAACCGACAAACAGTTCAGGTACTATATTGAGGATATAGGAAAACGACTGAAGTGATGATAGCAGTCTGTTTGATTACCTTTTGATTCCGGCCTGAAATATCATTTAATTCAGTTCAGCTTGTCTTCAAGTATGTTTCTCATTGTGTCAATACCTATATTCTTGGCAGTGATTGTTTTATCGCTGTCAAGCAGGTAAAGCGTCGGAACACTGTGAATATCATAATAGAAACGGAAATTTGAATTGTGTTGCGGATCGTAAACGTTTATCCAGTTTTCCAGGTTGTTTTCACTTATATACTTTTCCCATTCATCCTGGTATCCAAGTATATACACGGCAAAAACCTCTACTCCCCTGTTGCTGAATTCATCTTGCAGTTGTTGAAGCTCCGGGGTTACCTGCTTACAAAAGCTGCATTCAGGCTCATAAAAATAGATTATTATATATTCAGCATCCACATCGTGAAGAGATATTTCACTTCCGTCGGTTTTTAGCATACTCATATCCCTGGCTGTTCGCCCTATCAGATTGGGCTTTATTCGTTCCACCCTGTCTCTTAACCTTTTAAGCATGTCGTCGCTCGCCCATGGAGCCTCGCCCGATAAATAGTATTTTTCTGCAAGATGGACGAACACCTCGTCAAGGCCCATTACGGAGGACCGCTCAAAGTTGTTGAGAAGATAGACCAGCACATACCTGTAAACTTCCTCGTTGGCTTTTGCAAGTTCAACAACACGGTCTGCTTCCGGTATAATTGAATCGGGATGTTGCTGAAGGAAACGGTTGAAAAAGGAATCAAGCCTGTTGTGAAGGAGAGGTGTGCGCAAAAGCCTTTCATCAGAAAAATCTATGTTATTGAAATAATATTCCCTGTTGTAGTTATACCTCATTGTCCATCTTACCGAATCGGGGTTCTTTGCGTCATGTGGGACTTCAATATCGGGTATTTCCGGCTGTTTCATTGCTTTTACCAAAACGGACATAAAGGAATCAGGGTAATCGTTTATCAGGTCATCCCAGTAATCCATAACCTTTCTGTCAACTTCAGCAAGTTTTTCCTGGAGTATTCCAAGGGAATCAGGATTATCCCTGCTTTTGTCAAGCCTTTCCCTCAGGGAGCGTGATTCTGCCTGACTTTCATTCATGAAAAGCTGATAATTAACAAAGAGTTCATTGTCTTTTGAACCTTCAATTCTCATATCACGAAGGGGGTTCTCCCTGCTGGTTGTCAGACTGAATTCCTGGTCCCTGTCAATTATTATCTCAAAATAGTCCATATCAGGCAATACAACAAGATATATGCCGCCGGGGAGCCTTTCATCGCCGGTAAACATGCTTGTGCCTGTATTGTCGGTTTGGAGGGTGTCTTTGATATACTTTTTGTCTCCGAAATGGTATGCAATAAGAACTGTTGTGTCCTGCACTCCATCGATGGTGATACTAATGTTGTGACCGTCGGGGTATGCTTTGCTGCAGGAAAAAACAAATGAGCAAAGCAGGGTTAAAGTCAGTATCTGTATTTTTCGCATAGCGTATTTATTTAACTTTTGTTCCTTTATTCTGCAAAAATAACCAAACTATTGAAACAGGAGTGCCTGAGCTACAAAAAAAGTGCCGGCAACAGATTAAACGGTCGGCACAATATCAGATTGCTCCTGCACCTCAAAATTTCACCAGATGTGTTATCTTTGCAATTTTATGATAAAAACAGATAAGCAGAAATGATCCTTGAAAAAAAGATAGAAAATCAGGTTGCCTCCTACCTTAAATCAATCTGTGGTGAAGGTGATTATAATGAACTTGTTCATTTACAGAAAACCCGTGCCGGATTCAAAGGGGATATAACACTGGTTGTTTTTCCCCTGTTAAAGCTGTTAAAACAAAAACCTGCCGAAGCTGCTCAGGGCATCGGGGAATACTTGTCAGATAACATGCAGGAAGTCATGTCGTTTAATGTTATCAAGGGGTTTCTCAATATTGAAATAGATCCGGGGTGGTGGACAGGTTATATGAATATGATACTGCAAGAGGATTCACTTCTGAAAAAACCTGATAATAAAGATAGTTCACCTGTTTTGGTTGAGTTTTCCTCTCCCAATACAAACAAGCCGCTTCATCTGGGACATATAAGGAATAATTTGCTTGGAATGAGTATTTCCAGGATAATTGAAGCTTCCGGCAAGCCGGTTAAAAAGGTTAATCTTGTGAATGACAGGGGCATACATATTTGCAAAACAATGCTTGCCTGGCAGAAATGGGGTGATGGCACAACTCCTGAAAAAGCAGACATCAAGGGTGATCATTTTGTAGGGGAATATTATGTAATGTTTGAGAAGGAACTTAGAAAAGAGATTGATAAGCTCAGGTCTGAAAGTTATACAGAAGAGGAGGCGCTTCAGAAAGCTCCGCTTATGAAGGAAGCCCGTGAAATGCTCAGAAAGTGGGAGAGTGGTGACAGGGAAACGTTAGACTTATGGAAAACCATGAACAGATGGGTTTATGAAGGTTTTGACGAAACCTACAAGGAACTTGGTGTTTCCTTTCACAAGGTATATTACGAATCCGGCACATATAAGGTTGGAAGGGAAGTGGTAGAAGAAGGGTTAAAAAGAGGGGTACTGGAGAAGAAAGAGGATGGTTCGGTATGGGCTGACCTGGGCAAATATTCTCTTGATAAGAAGCTGTTGCTTAGGTCGGACGGAACTTCGGTCTATATGACCCAGGATATTGGCACAGCCGTATTGAGGTACAATGATTTCAGTCCGGCCGAAATGCTCTATGTTGTAGGAAATGAGCAGGATTACCACTTCAAGGTTTTGCAGATAGTTCTCAGGGAACTTGGTTATGAATGGGCTGAAAAGGTTAAGCACATTTCGTATGGAATGGTTGAACTGCCCGGGGGCAGGATGAAATCACGGGAAGGTACGGTGGTGGATGCAGATGATATTATTTCAGAAATGGAAATAACTGCGCAACGCCTGTCAGAAGAGTTGGGGAAACTTGATGAAGTTCCTCCCGGGAAAAGGAGCGAGGTGGTTAAAATGATAGGTATGGGTGCACTTAAATATTTCATTCTGAAAGTTGACCCCAGGAAGAACATGTTGTTCAATCCTGAAGAATCTATTGATTTTAATGGTAATACCGGACCGTTCATCCAGTACACTCATGCCAGGGTGTGCTCCCTCCGCAGGAAATGCAGTGAAGCCGGTATAACAGAACAGGAAAGCTCCCCAATTGTTGATATGAGCAGTAAAGAGCTTATGTTGCTGAAGCTTCTTTACGATTTCCAGGGCGTGGTATCCCAGGCTGCAGAAGATCACAGTCCGGCACTTATTGCAAACTACGTTTATGAACTGGCAAAAGAGTACAACCAGTTTTATCACGATCACCCCATATTGAGGGAAAGCAGGCGGGATGTGCAGCAGTTCAGGTTGTTGCTGTCTGTTTGCACAGGCAGGGTAATAAAGAGTGCCATGTATCTGCTCGGGGCGGAAGTTCCTGAAAGGATGTAGCAGCCAGATGGCAGAATTGGTAATTTTCAATAGTTTGGGTATTTTTACAGATGAAATAAGCAGAAAATATGTTTGACAATTTAACTGAAAAACTGGAACGCTCCTTTAAAATGCTTAAAGGAGAAGGCCTTATTACAGAGGTAAATGTAGCAGAAACCCTGAAGGAGATACGTCGGGCACTGGTTGATGCCGATGTAAACTATAAAATAGCCAAATCTTTCACAGATTCTGTGAAAGAGAAAGCTATGGGTCAAAATGTTGTCTCATCAGTTAAACCAGGCCAGATGCTGGTTAAGATAGTGAATGATGAGCTGACGACACTTATGGGAGGTGAGGCCGAAGATATAAACATTAGCGGCAATCCGGCAGTTATATTGGTTGCGGGACTTCAGGGGTCAGGTAAAACAACATTTTCAGCCAAGCTTGCAAAATATCTGAAAAGCAAGAAAGGGAAGCAGCCTCTTCTGGCAGCATGTGATATATACAGACCCGCTGCTATTGATCAGCTTGAGATACTTGGTGAACAGACCGGAGTTCCGGTTTATACAGACAGGGAAAACAGGGATCCTTCCAAAATTGCGGTTGATTCTGTAAAATATGCAAAGAAACAGGGCAATAACCTTGTAATTATAGACACAGCCGGGCGGCTTGCCATTGATGAGCAGATGATGAATGAGATAGCTTCTGTCAAGAAAGCCGTAAACCCCGGTGAGATTCTTTTTGTTGTGGATTCTATGACCGGGCAGGATGCGGTAAATACAGCAAAGGAGTTTAACGAGAGGCTTGATTTCAATGGAGTGGTTCTGACCAAACTTGATGGTGATACACGTGGCGGAGCAGCTCTTTCAATACGTTCGGTGGTCAATAAACCAATCAAGTTTATAGGTACCGGAGAGCGGCTTGATGCTATAGAGTTGTTTCATCCCGGCCGTATGGCAAGCAGGATCCTGGGGATGGGTGACATAGTCACACTTGTTGAACGTGCACAGGAGCAATATGATGAAAAGGAGGCCAGGAAACTTCATAAAAAAATTGCCAAAAATCAATTTAACTTCAATGATTTTATTCAGCAGATCAATCAGATAAAGAAGATGGGGAATCTCAGGGACCTGGCCGGAATGATCCCGGGAGTGGGAAAGGCATTGAAAAACCTTGACATGGATGATGATGCTTTCAAAGGTATTGAAGCCATTATAAAGTCAATGACACCTGAAGAAAGGGAGACCCCGTCCCTTTTGAGCGGAAGCAGGAGGAAAAGGATAGCCGAAGGCAGCGGTACGACAATACAGGAAGTAAACAGGCTGGTGAAACAGTTTGATGAAATGAGAAAAATGATGAAAATGATGACGGGAGGAAAAGGCAAGGGAAAAGGAGCAAATCTTTCCCAGCTGATGGGGAATATGCAGACTATGCAAAAGAAATAATTCTAATTCGTAACATTTTATTTATTAAATGTTTTAGCCCTGTTGTTAAAAGTAATGGTTAAAGTTGTGTTCTTATTTCCGGACATTTTCTTCCAGAAATATTTTATTGAAAGCCCCATCAGCCTTAGGCAGACAAAAAGAGATGATCATATATTAAACCTATATTTTAATTAATTCACCTCTAAACCCTGTATATTATGAGCTTAATTAATGGCAAGGAAATTTCAGAAAAGATAAAAGATGAAATAGCATCCCGTGTCAGGGAGCATACTGCTTCAGGAGGCAAGGTTCCTCATCTGGCTGCAATTATAGTAGGCAATGATCCTGCAAGCGAAACCTATGTTTCGCATAAGGTCAAAGCTTGTGAAAGAGTAGGATTCAGGTCAACCCTGGTAAGAATTGATGAAAATGCTGAAGAGCAGGAACTTCTGGAGAAAGTAAGTGAAATTAACCAGGATGATGATATTGACGGACTAATAGTACAACTTCCGTTGCCCGGGCATATGTCTGAGGAAAAAGTAATTGAAACAATAAGCTACAAGAAGGATGTGGATGGTTTTCATCCTGTAAATGTGGGCAGGATGGCAATTGGGCTTCCTGCTTACCTGCCCGCAACACCGTTTGGAATAATGGAGCTGTTGAGAAGGTCCGGGATAAAGACAAAAGGGAAACATTGTGTTATACTGGGCAGAAGCAATATTGTAGGCAAACCAATGTCACTGCTTATGTCAAGGAAAGCAGAGCCTGGCAACTGTACAGTAACTATATGTCACAGCAGCACAGTTGATATACCGGGTACATGCAGAACAGCCGATATAATTATTGCTGCAATGGGCACCCCGGGGTTTTTGAAAGCTGATATGGTTAAAGAAGGCGCTGTGGTAATTGATGTTGGAATTACACGTGTAAAATCTGATAAAACCAAATCGGGATGGAAACTTACCGGAGATGTCGACTTTGAGAATGTTGCACCCAAATGCAGTCACATAACTCCGGTACCCGGTGGTGTAGGACCGATGACAATTGTTTCCCTGCTTGAGAATACACTTATGGCTGCAGGAAGGAAAATATATACCTGATTCTGAAAATCGGATCCAGGCTTACTCCAGCGCAAAGTCCCCTGTACCTGCAAGTCTTCCGTCAATAAAGACTTCAACACCATAGGTCCCTGCTTCAAGTCTTTCCGTATGATCTACGGCAAAGCTTACCTGCAGGGGCCTGTTTGTATACTCCACAGTCCTGCTTAAAGTAAATTCGAGCTCCTCTCCCTCAACATCAACGCTGCCAGACGGAT
>PUMT01000142.1 GCA_003551495.1 Bacteroidota bacterium | reverse complement strand
CAATAAAAAAGACAACCTGCAAAATGAGCAAGTTGTCTTATCATGTCGGGGTGGCAGGATTTGAACCTGCGGCCTCGTCGTCCCGAACGACGCGCGCTAACCGGGCTGCGCCACACCCCGCTTTAAAGAATAATACATGCAAAAATAACAAAATCCGGCCAATAAAAATCAACCTTTTCTGAAACCGCGCTGCCTGAGAGCTTCATATAATACTATTGCCGCACTGACCGAAACATTCATTGAATCGACATTCCCCAGCATTGGGATGATAATGTTCTCATCAGAGTTTTCCCTCCAGATATTGCTTATACCCTTGTCTTCTGACCCCACCGCAAGGGCCACGGGAACGGTATAATCCGGTTCACAATAGGAAACTGAAGCTGTCAGGGCAGTTACAACAATCTTTATTTCGCGTTCCTTAAGCCAGGATACAGCATCTTCGCTTTTGCATATAACTATATTATTGGTAAATACGCTGCCAAGACTGGCCCTTATAATATTCGGATTATAAATATCAGTCCGGGGATCACAAATAATTACAGCATCAACGCCGGCAGCATCGGCAGTGCGTAGCATTGCACCAATATTGCCCGGTTTTTCAGCAGATTCAACAACCAGGATCAACGGCCTGGCCCCGGTTTTAATATCCTCCAGGTTTTTTCTTACCGGTTTCATCACAGCCACTACCCCATCGGCATTTTCCCGGTATGCAATTTTTGAATATATGTCACTTGTAATTTCATATAAATAGCTATCCGGTTTGGCTCTTTCCAAAAAGAATATTTTTTCCTTACCGGCTATCTCAGGGCATACATACAGGGATTCAACTACGTGACCACCGGCAACAGCAAGCTGAAATTCCCTGAACCCCTCAACAACCGTGAGATTGGCTTTTTTCCTGACTCCGGACTTAAGTAACTTTACTACCATTTTGATTTTAGGATTCTGCAGGCTGGTAATCCGTTTGATCATTCTGTATGTATTAATGTTTGCAATATGCAAAAATAAGATATTTTAATATACCATTTAAGCTGAAAGCAGTTATATCCGTTGCTTTTTATGTCGCTGATTTCCTGCTCTATAAACAATCCTTCAGGAATTGGTGTTCCATTATCATTCACTTGGTTTTTGACAAATATTTTCTTAACTTTATAGAAACGGAAGAACAATCGTTTAATACATTAATGTGCCTATGACAGGCTTTTTGAAGCTGTTTGCAAATCACCGGTCTGGCGTTTTCAGACCGGGAGGTTGTTTATTAAACCATTTCAAAAAAAATAACGTCTATGGAAAGAAATATTTTAAGGCAGATCCAGGGTTATAAAAAATACCCTTCCGTTTCAATATTGCTCCCAACCAGCAGAACCGCACCCGAAAACCATAAAGACAAACTTGTACTGAAAAAATTATTCAGGGATGCGGAAAAGAGGCTTCTGAATGAGTTTGATAAACGCAGCATGAACGGGCTTTTGGAAAAACTTAAAAAGAATGTGGAATCTGTTGATGTTCGTCATAATCTCGACGGTTTGGCACTTTTTATAAACAATGATTTTGAAAAAATTGTAAGACTCCCTTTCCCCGTCAGGGAAAGAGTTATTGTTGATGAAACATTTGCAACAAGAGACCTGATCAGGGCGATGAACCGAAGCATTTCATATTACACACTTTCACTCAGTGCCGAATTTGTCAGGCTTTTTGAAGGCTACCGTGATACGTTGACAGAAATAACTGAAAGGGGGTTCCCTTTTGCAAACCCTATCCCAAGAGGTTCAAACCTGGAGCTTTCAACCTCACTGAAAGAAACCAGGCTGAAAGAGTTTTTTAACCAGGTTGACAAAGCCTTTCTGCACATTTACCGCAACAATCCAAAGCCGCTCATTTTTACGGGTGTGGAAAGAAATATTGCTGCTTACAGGGATGTGGCAGACAAAAAGAATATTATCCTGGCTACTTTTGAGGGAAACCATGACCACACACCCGTTCATGAACTGGCAAAGCTGGCATGGCCGATTGTGAGAGAGAAGATGAGAGAGAAAAGAAAACAGATGACTGAAAGGATCAATAATGCCATAAGTGCTCACAAATTTGTAAGCGGACTTGAAGAAGCCTGGCGGCTCGCAAATGAAGAGCGCGGTGAAATCTTATTTGTTGAAGAAAGTTACCACCAACCGGTAAAGTTTACAGATAACGGTAATTCGTTTGTTAAAGTTGACAACCCGGGGAATGAAACCAGCACCGTTGACGATCTGGTTGATGAAATTGCTGATAAAGTTGTATCAACAGGTGGCAGGGTTGTTTTTACAGAAGACGGGGAGCTTTCAAAATACGATCGTATAGGGCTGATCCTTAAATACTGAAACTGAATTACGGATTATCGAATGTGGGTATTTACCGGGTGGAACCCCCATGTGTGTTCATCTCTTTTTGTCTGCCGAAGGCTGATGGGGCTTTCACTGCAGAAAAGGAAATTATGAATCCAGTTTAAGAACGGCAAGGAACGCCTGCTGGGGTACTTCAACATTACCCACATGGCGCATCTTTTTTTTGCCTTTTCTCTGTTTTTCAAGTAGCTTTCTTTTCCGGGTAATGTCACCGCCGTAACATTTGGCTGTAACATCCTTTCGCAATGCTTTGACTGTCTCGCGTGCTATTATCTTTGCCCCGATTGCAGCCTGAATGGCAATATCAAACTGCTGCCTGGGTATAAGCTCTTTAAGCTTGGCGCACATCTTTTTTCCGAAAGTGTATGCATTGTCTCGATGGATCAATGTTGAAAGGGCATCAACCGGTTCGCTGTTAAGAAGGATATCCAGCCTTATAAGATTGGCAGGCTTGTAACCTGACTGGTAATAGTCAAGTGAAGCATACCCCCTTGAAATACTCTTCAGGCGGTCGTAAAAATCAAATACTATTTCTCCCAGGGGCATTTCAAATGTCAGTTCAACCCTGTCACTTGTTAAATAATGCTGGTTCTTCAGGGCACCCCTTTTACCAATGCACAGGTTCATTATTGCACCCACAAACTCCGATTTTGAAATTATCTGTGCGGTTATGTAAGGCTCTTCGATATAATCCAGTTCATTAGGCCCCGGCAGATCATAAGGATTGTTTACAGTTAACACCTCGCCGTTTTTTGTATAGGCTTTATATGATACATTGGGCACGGTGGATATTACGGCCATGTCAAACTCCCTGTCAAGTCTCTCCTGCATTATTTCCATGTGGAGTAATCCCAGGAAACCGCAACGGAATCCAAATCCAAGTGCTATAGAGGACTCGGGTTCAAAAAACAGCGATGCATCGTTAAGCTGAAGCTTCTCTATAGAAGTTCTCAATTCCTCGTAATCGTCAGGATCAATAGGGTATATTCCTGCAAAAACCATTGGTTTGACATTCTTGAAACCTTCTATAGCTTTGTCGCAGGGGTTTTGAACATGAGTGATTGTGTCACCCACTTTAACTTCACGGGAGCTTTTAATTCCTGAAATGATATAACCCACATCACCTGCCTGAAGTATCTCTCTTGGATGCTGGCTGAGCTTTAGAACACCTATTTCGTCGGCATTGTATTGCCTGCCTGTGGAAACGAACTTAACCAGATCTCCCTTCCTTATCTCTCCGTTCATTACCCGGAAAAACACGTTTATCCCCCTGAAGGGGTCAAAGACCGAGTCAAATATCAGTGCCTGTAATGGTGCTTTTATCTCGCCTTTCGGCGGAGGTATCCTTGAAATTATTGCGCTGAGTATTTCGTTTACACCTATACCTGTCTTGCCGCTTGCTTCAATAATATCCTCCCTGGGACAACCCACCAGGTCAACAATCTGATCCTTTACCTCATCAGGTTTTGCAGCATCAAGATCCATCTTGTTCAATACCGGAATAATTTCCAGGTTGTTCTCAACTGCAAGATAAAGATTGGAAATAGTTTGTGCCTGTATTCCCTGAGTTGCATCAATAACAACAAGGGCACCTTCACATGATGCAATTGACCTGGACACTTCATAGGAGAAATCGGCGTGACCAGGAGTATCAATCAAATTAAGTATATATTTTCGCCCTTCAGATTCATATTCCATTTGTATAGCATGACTCTTAATAGTAATGCCCCTCTCCCTCTCAAGATCCATGCTGTCGAGCACCTGCTCCCTGGCATCCCTTCCGGAAACCGTGCCGGTAACCTCCAGCAAGCGGTCTGCCAGGGTACTTTTCCCGTGATCTATATGGGCTATTATGCAAAAATTCCTGATATGGTCCATCTGTTTGCTTCCTGGTTTTTTGAAGCTGTAAAGATATTATTTTTTACAAAGGTCTTGTTGAAATGGGATCGAAAAGAAAAGGGCATCTTAATTTATCAGTCCAAGGTCTCCTAAGCCGACTTTTTTGTACCCCTCCGGGGGAGAGAACATTTCAGGAGGTATATCTTCCCGGACAACATCCAGCACCTCTGAACAGAAAAATGTGCCGTCATCAAGATATTCAACCGACCTGAGCACAAGACCGGTTTTCATTAAGTGAATATATTCGGGTGCAGCCTGATGGTCAGTGTTCATTACACCCCATGCCATTTCGTTTATTAAAGTACGAAATTTCTCTGCATTAAAATCAGCATTTATAGGAATTTCAGGCGTAAGCCACAATTCTTCCCTTAAAAATCCGTTTTGGTATACCTTGTATTTTCGTGCTTCATAACCAAGTAATGATTCACTTTCATCCATCATAACAATCTCGATATTTACATCGGGATGAAAAACAACGGCATCACTCTCCTGTTCCAGTTCAATTTTCAGGTTATCATAAATCGCCTCATAATAAGCCCTTTCCTCCGGAGGTGCATTCTCTATCTCTTTTTTAAAATACTGCAGGGCAATCTCCTTAACCTTCCGTGCATACTGATCCGTGGTACCTTTCCAGTAAAATCCCAATGAGGGATTGATAAACATTATTTTACGGTTGTCAAGGTCGAAAATTACCGAGTGCGACTCTTCAACGCATTTAATAAAATTATCCTGAATATAGGTTGTATTTCTGGCAATGGAATTTCCCGAAGGGTCATGAATAACCTCGGTAATAATCCAGCCTGCAGATGAATTCAGGCTACTGATAAAAAATAAAGCAGTAATTAAGTATAATATTGCTGAGGTTTTTGTCATTAATCACTTTCAATATCCAGGGTGTATAAAATTGCTTCAACCTGCCTTATAAGATTGCGTTTGGTTGTTTCAGGAGCAAAAACGAATGCCTCAACCGTAATTATCCTGTTATTTTTCTCATCAAGGGTAGTGAGACTGACGAAGGGTCCGCCCATGAAATAGTTTTCCACTCTCCATAAGCCACGTAACTCGGCAAAATACCGGCCATTGTATTCAAACTCCCTGAAATGCGGAGGCAATCTCATTTCTGTCGTCATCCAGGTTCCGTCACGCGGACCGGGAACAAATCTTCTTAGAAATTCATTCCGTTTGTTTATAAGAAATTCCTTTGAGAATGTTTCAGGATTAACGTAATCATAATAATAAACAAAAACACCTTTAATAGTTTCCCTGGGTGTAAGCGAATGCTGAACAATCCAGGCGAAATTTGTTGTGTCCACATCCATCCTGAAACCCGGAGGTATGGCAAGCCTTAGATCATGCCTTCTGCTGAGGTTGTTTGCGATACCTGTTTTTTCATACCGTCTGTAACTTTCAATATGGCGTTCCCTTTCAGCATTCAGAAGGTGTTCCAGCATTCTTTCCTGCTGATTTTCAACGAATCCATATAAAGAAGTGATGTCGGATGTGTTTATTTCAATCACAACCTGTGGCTTTGCCCAGACATTCCTTCTTACCACCATCCTTGAATCCTCGTATTGAGGTGATACGTTCACAATTATGATATTTCTGTGAGACCTGAATATGCTTTTAAATGCTTCATGTTCGATTCTTGCAAGGTTAAACATTGGTTCAGGTTGTGGCAGGGCTGGCTGGGGTTGCCGAAGTAACCCGTTTAGCTTCTCGCCGGCTTCTGATTCCCAAATGGGATCATTTATTACCAGTACAACTTCGCCAGGTTTACCGGTGACATTCGGCAACAGTCTGGTGCCATCCTGCTGGCATGAGGCTGCAAAAAGCAATAAGGCCGAAATCAACCCAAATAGTCTGTTGTTCATATCTGATATAAGGTTAAAAATTCACTGACTTAATTTACAAACGGATAAAAAGAAATGAAAGTACTTTGAACCCGGGTATGTAATCCTGAAAAAAAGCTGTTTTGTATCAGTTTGGTGGCCGGATCAGAAATGGAAAAAATGCATGAACATTACAAACTATTGCTCATTTGACTTTTTCTTCATCTTTTCCTTCCTCTTCATCTTCTTTATCAATATCCCTGGAAGCCTTTTTGAACTCCTTAATCCCCTGACCCAGGCCTTTCATCAGCTCAGGAATCTTTCTTCCTCCAAAAAGCAATACTATTACCAGCAATATTATAATTATCTGCCAGGGACCCGGCGCTCCGAACAATAATGTAAAAGCACTCATATACTCTAATTTTTATTTGGTAAAAATACAAATTTAATATCTTCTGCCTGCTCAATAAAATAATTACTTTTCACCTCAAAAGCCTGATTATATCATTTGCATTAGCATAGATAAGCAGTGAGAAAAGGAACAACAATCCTATTATCTGGGCATACTCAAGAAACTTTTCCGCGGGTTTGCGGCCGGAAACCATTTCATAAATGAGGAACATAACATGTCCGCCATCAAGAGCCGGTATTGGCAGAAGATTCATTATTCCAAGAATAATTGATAAAAAAGCAGTCCAATACCAAAATGCCTGCCAGTCCCATTCACCAGGGAATATGCTGCCAATTGTAATAAATCCTCCGATAGACTCGTAAGCTTTTGTTTGCGGTGAAAAAATAAGTCTGAGCTGCTTAAGGTAACTGACAAAAGTGTCGTAACCCCTTTTAATGCCAGCTGGAACTGACTGTGCCAGTGAGTATTCAATGCTTTCGAGTTCGAAAAACCGGCTCAGGTCACCAAGAGGGTATATGCCAAGCAATCCGCTTTCAGGCACTTTAACGGGAATATCAACCATTGTTCCTTCCCTTTCCACTGTAACAAGAACCTCCTGATTTTTTTGTTGCTGGAGCTTCCCCCGAAATTCATCAAAGTAAGGAACGCTTTCTCCGTTTAGTTTCACTATCCGGTCTTTCATCTGCAAACCCGCTTCCTTTCCGCGGGAGTCTTCTGTAACCCCGTTTATTATAAATGGCAGCCGTACAGATATAAAAGGCTTGCCTCTTAAAATCTCAGGCACTGCTTCTTCGGGGAAGGTAACATCTTTTAATTCCCCCTCCCTTTCCACAGTTATCGTTCTTACATTTTCAAGTATAAGGGTTGGAACAATCTGGTTAAAATCATCCACCTCCCTGCCGTCAAGCCTGACAATCTTATCTCCGCTTTGAAGTCCGATTTCCTGGGCGAGTGAATCTGCATATATCCCATATTTAACATTATCTGCAGGAAGGTACTGATCTCCCCAGACAAACAGAATTCCCGAAAAGATCAGAAATGCCAGAATAAAGTTGACCAAAACTCCTCCAAGCATAATGAGCAATCGCTGCCAGGCAGGCTTGGAACGGAACTCGTAGGGCTTTGGCGGTTGTTTCATCTGTTCCTTATCCATGGATTCATCAATCATCCCGGAAATCTTCACATAGCCCCCAAGCGGAAGCCATCCCACACCAAATTCGGTATCACCTCTTTTAGTTTTGAAAAGAGTAAACCATGGATTGAAAAAAAGATAGAATTTTTCAACCCTTGTCTTGAACAACCGGGCAAACATAAAATGTCCGAGTTCATGAAAAATAATTAGTATTGATAAACTAAGAAAAAACTGGGCTGCTTTTACTATTATCTCCATTTAAAAAATCGCGTTTAACCTTAAATTAATAACTTCCTGTTTAGAGGGTTTTTAGAAACTCTCCGGCGTAAGCCCTTGCATCACTGTCACATTGATGATAATCGTCCAGTCCGGGATTTTGCACAAAATTAATACTATTCATGGTCTTTTCGATTATCACTGGTATATCCAAAAAGCCTGCCCGGTTATTCAGAAACGCCTCTACAGCTATTTCATTGGCGGCATTCATTGCACATGGCATTGTACCTCCCTTTCGCATTGCTTCGTAGGCTAGCTGAAGGTTCCTGAAGCGTTCTGTGTCGGGTGCTTCAAAAGTCAGGTTTGGATAATCGGTAAAGCTGAAACGGGGAAAATCGGTTTTTAGTCTTTCCGGGTAGGAAAAAGCATACAATATCGGAAGCTTCATATCCGGAAGACCCATTTGTGCCTTCATTGAACCGTCCTCGAACTGTACCATTGAATGCACAATTGATTGAGGGTGAACAACAACCTCTATTTGTGAAGGCTGTAAACCAAAAAGCCATTTTGCCTCAATAGCTTCCAGCCCTTTATTCATAAGTGTTGCAGAATCTATAGTTATTTTGACGCCCATATCCCAGTTGGGATGCTTCAGTGCATCCAAACTTGAAACATTTTTCAGAAAATCAATATCTTTCCCAAGAAAAGGGCCTCCGGAAGCTGTAAGATAAATTTTTTCGATAGCATTTGTCTCCCCCACAAGGCATTGAAATATTGCTGAATGCTCCGAGTCAACCGGAATTATTAACGTATTGTTTCTTTCTGCCATACCGGTTATAAGATCCCCGGCAATAACAAGAGCTTCCTTGTTTGCCAGTGCAATTGTCCTGCCAGCCTTAATTGCTGAAATAGCTGGTAAAAGACCGGAATAACCAACCATGGCTGAAAGTACAATATCAATCGAATCGCTTCCTGCGAGTTCTCCAAGAACATTATGCCCGCCGTACACTTTTACAGGTAACCCGTCAAGCAAATTCTTCAGCTCCGGAACCTTTGAACCATTGGAAATCACAACGGCATCAGGGCGGTATTTTACAGCCTGCTCTGCAAGAAGGTTTATATTATTGTTTGCTGTGAGCAATTCCACCTCAAACCGTTCAGGATAACTTTCTATTACATTTAGTGCCTGTGTTCCGATTGAGCCGGTTGACCCCAGTATTGCTATGCGTTTTTTCATTCTTTTCAGGCTCTGGGCATAAAAACTAAAAATCTATATAATCTTCAGGGTTAAGAGGAACACCGCTGTGCCATAGTTCAAAATGCAGGTGCGGACCTGTTGTAAGCTCCCCTGAGTCGCCAACTATGGCAATAGGATCACCCGCTCTTACTACATCTCCGATCTCCCGGAGCAATTCTGCATTATGCTTGTAAAGCGAAATAAAATTGTTTTGATGCTGTATCTGTATTACATATCCGGTTTCCTGAGTCCAGTTTGCAAAAATTATAGTCCCGTCCATAATAGCATTAACCGGTTCATTGGGCTCGGTCACGAGATCAATGCCATAATGTCCCAGTTCAGAATCGAACCTGCTTATAATCAATCCCCTCAGTGGCGGTACAAAATGCATAGGGGGGATATCATCAAGCAAAATACCCCGTTCTGCCCTGTCCATATTTATACTGCCTGCCCTTTCTATCTGTGAACGCAACAACTCATCATACTCAGACCTGCTGAAATCAAGGCCTTCATACCTGATAGCAGTGTCAGGTGTATCATAGCTTCTGGGTTCCCGTCCTGATAGAATGTCATTTATGCTGGCGTAATATTGCTCCCTCATTCGAATTTCATTCTCAAGGGAATCGAGCAGCAGTGCATTCATAATGATCTGTCTCCTTACATCACTGGTTGGGTAACCGGGAATAAGCTCCCTGACCGGAGTAAAAGCTATGATAAGACTTACAACTGCCACTATGAAGATCACAGATGATCCGAGCAGTGAAATAAGATTCAATTTGGTTAGTTTCACAGAAACTACCTCTTCATAACTATGATCATTGAAAATTATTAGCCTGTACTTATGCTTCAGCCTTTTGAAAAAACTTTTTTTCCCCTTATTGTTTGGCATAATACAAAATAACAAAAGTTTGGATGCAAAGATAATAAGTTTTAAGATTCTGTAGAGTTAAATCCTTGTATCTGTTGTAGCAATCATCCGCAAGATTTCCGGGATGAACGAATAAAGATCTGAAAAAATTTTGCAAATCATACAACTAATACTATTTTTGCAGTGTTCTTTTGGCTTAACCGCCTTAATCTGATTTTAATATATTGCGGGGTGGAGCAGTGGTAGCTCGTTGGGCTCATAACCCAAAGGTCGCCAGTTCGAGTCTGGCCCCCGCTACAACAACATGAGGAAGATTAAATTGTAAAACAGCAAAATAAAAGCCACCGCTTCGCGGTGGGTTTTTTATTGTAATCTGCTGTTGCCGTTGCATAACCTGTTTATGTAATCCCGGGCTCTCCGGAAACCCAGCTCATAAGACCTGTTGAAATCCTTACAGGCTCCTTCGATATTCCCAAGCTGAAAACTGGCGACACCCCGGTTATAGTATGCCTCTGCAAACCCGTTATTTATTTCAATAGCCTTTGAATAATCATCTATTGAACCCTGAATATTGCCTTGTGCAAACTTTATATTGCCCCTTTTGAAGTATGCCTCAGGCAAATTGCCGTGGTGCTCAATTGCCATTGTAAGATCTTTAACAGCTTCAGATCTTTTTCCTA
Source organism: Bacteroidota bacterium (assembly GCA_003551495.1). Taxonomy (GTDB): domain Bacteria; phylum Bacteroidota; class Bacteroidia; order Bacteroidales; family PUMT01; genus PUMT01. The sequence continues at coordinate 17,118 of PUMT01000142.1, read as the reverse complement.
TGTCAATCTTAAGTATTGCCCTGTTATAATAAGCTTCACCAAACTCCGGGTCCAGCCCGACAGCTTTGTTATAATCCTCCAGTGCCTCAGATGTATCTCCAAGGGTACGCCTTATCAGAGCCCTGTTGTTGTAAGCCCTTGCATATTCAGGATTGATATTGATAGCCTCGGAAAAATCCTCCAGGGCACCTTCAGCATCACCCGCATTTTTCCTTGCATTCCCCCTGTTATAGTATGCCTCGGCATAATACGGATTAAGGTCGATTGCCATATTATAATCTTCCATTGCAGCATCGTAATCGCCAAGGATCGTATATAGTGCGCCACGATTGTTGTAAGCTCTTACATAAAAGGGGTCCAGCTCAATTGCAAGGGTGTAATCTTCAAGCGCTTCCTCGTAATAGCCAAGTTGTGACTTCACAAATGCCCTGTTGTAATATGCTTTAATGTATGCCGAATCTGCTTCAATTGCAAGGGAAAAATCTTCTATCGCACCATAGAGATAACCATGCTCAAACTTTATGTTGCCCCGCTCATGAAAATCCTCTGCTGTCTGAGCATAGGCAGCAGAAAAGAAAGAAGTCATCAAAACAAGGCAAAGTACCTGTAAATTTTTTTTCATAAATCAGGGACAATTTTAACGGCTCCAGAGGCGCCATTCAATTTTCCGGTCCTGATCATCATAACGGTAAATTCGCAAATCCCCGTAAGCAAGGCGTGTAATTGTCCAGACCCATGTAAACTCATCTGTAACACCATCGGTAAAATGCATCTCGAGGTTCCTGTCACTGTTTTTGAACTGCCATTCTCCGCCAATGCCGTACCAGTCATGCGGATTCCCGTCATGGTAACCCTGAATCCAACCCAGTTCACCGTTGCGCAGCATTTCAATTGACTGATCGGCATACTCATGGGTTTTGTCAACTCCATCAACCCTGACCCCACCAAAACGCCAGAAGCCGGTTACCCTTTCTTTCCTTGAATATATGCTGAACAACGGTCCGTCCTCATATTTACTGCATCCGGCAGGGATCAGCAGAAAAACAGTAAGCAAGACCGTAAATAATGCCTTTGTACTTTTCATTCCGAAAAATTGAATTTGTTAATTATTGTAATAATTTTGACGGTTTCCTTTGAAAAAGCAAGATTTCGTTTTACCTCAGTATTATATAACGTAAATATCATTTAAAAATTAAGTGCAACATAATTAATATAACCGGATAAACAATTATTACAACCAAAAAAACTGTTAGCCACTGTTTGTTTCTTTTAGAAACCGTATCAAAACCTAATTGTTTATCGGCTCAGTTGAAATTCTGAATTCTAATATCATTTGGTTTGCACCGGGGCACAATAATTATATTTTTGTATTGAAAAAACCGGGCAGTTGAAAGGTCGTGTCATAAAAACTATTTGCAAGTTGCCAAAAATGTTAAAACCCCATTATAATGAAAATGTCGCTGAAGCAGGTTGCGACGAGGCCGGCCGCGGTTGCCTGGCAGGTCCGGTAACCGCAGCTGCGGTCATTCTGCCTCCTTTGTACGCAAATCCGCTGCTTACAGATTCAAAAAAGCTTTCTCCATACACAAGGGAGAAGTTAAGAACCGAGATTGAAGAAACGGCAATTGCATGGGCAGTAGCAATGGTTGGTCCAACCGAAATAGACAACATTAACATCCTCAATGCATCGATTCTTGCAATGCACAAAGCACTTGAGAGCCTGGAGGCTGATCCGGGCCATATTATAGTTGACGGGAGCAGTTTTAAAAGATACAAAAACAAGCCTTTCAAATGCATTGTCAGGGGTGATGCAGAATTCCTTTCAATTGCAGCCGCTTCTGTTCTTGCCAAAACCCACAGGGATCAGCATATGCTGAAACTTCACATGGATCATCCCATTTACGGATGGGACAAAAACAAAGGGTATGCAACAAAAGAACATATTAAAGCAATTTTGAAATACGGTAAATGCATTCATCACCGCAAATCATTCAAGCTTAAAGGAGAGCAACTGAAGCTGCCTTTATAATAATCTTTCAAACTATCATCAAATGTCAAAACCACCTCAAATTACTATATACACCGATGGTGCCGCACAAGGCAATCCGGGGCCCGGAGGATACGGAATTGTCCTTAAATCCGGCAGGCACCGGAAGGAACTTTCACAGGGATACAACCACACAACCAATAACAGGATGGAATTGATGGCTGTAATTGTTGCACTTGAATCACTTAAAATTCCCGGAAGCAATGTCACTGTCTACACCGACTCCAGATATGTGGCAGATGCAATTGAAAAAGGGTGGGTCTTTGAGTGGGAAAAAAAAGGATTTAAAAAGAAAAAAAATCCCGATTTATGGATGAGGCTTCTTAGGGTTCTGAAAAACCACAAAGTGAAATTCAAATGGGTTAAGGGGCATTCCAACAATCCTGAAAACGAAAGGTGTGACATGCTTGCAGTAGAAGCTTCCAAAAAACCGGGACTTCTTAAAGATACAGGCTACATCAATAATGATGCGGAAAACGGCTCTCTTTTTTAAATGCCACAACAAATAACACCGGCGTCAAAGTTCAATTAACCGTCAGAGAAACAAACTATATAGCTGTACGCATAATGTACGCTATCGTACATATCTGTCCCGCCACGAAACAGTCCTGAAAAATTCAAGCCAGTTTATATTGCTAACAGATTGAGATATATGTTATATGGTATAATAATTGATACCTGTAAGAAAACCCTTTCAAAAATGACACGCAATTACTTTTTAATGGCTTTAAGAGCCCTGGCTGGCAATAAAACAACCACTATTATAAATATTATTGGATTGGCATCCGGACTGGCCGCAGCTATTCTTATTATGATGTATGTTGTTTCGGAACTTAAAACCGACCGTTTCAATGAAAAATACCATCAAATCCACAGGGTCGATCTTGGAGAATTCCCCGTAATGGGTGCTGGAATTGCCGGGCTTTTCAATGATGTTTACCCGGAAATAGAAGAGGCGGTAAGATTCAGCTTTGGCTTTTCACCTGTTCTGAGATACAACGGAAATGACATTAAAGCTGAAAATTTTGTGTTTGCCGATTCAACACTTAACAGGGTTTTTACCATTGAATTCCTGCAGGGGGATCCAAAAAATGCTCTTTCAAGACCTTACTCACTTGTACTTACCCGTTCGGCTGCAGAAAGTATGTTCGGCACGGAAGACCCGGCAGGCAGAACAGTGAGGTTCAACAACCTTCATGATTTTACGGTTACCGGAGTGATAGAAGACTTCGGCAATTCACATATTTCAATCGATTACCTGACATCATTCAGCACATTGCCGGAGATGTCCAATGATCCGCATTTTGACGAACACCTGTTCAGAAATATGAATTACCCTACCTATTTTATTCTTTCTGAAGAGGCCGATCCTTCTGAGCTGGCTTCAGCAATGAACAGTCAGATTGAAAAGGAGTTCCCCGATCTGTATACATCTAACCCGGCTTTCAGATTCAGCCTTAAAAACCTGCACTCAGTATATTTTGACAGGGATAGTCAGTCAGGTTATTCTAAAACAGGTAACCTTCCTCTTGTCTGGATGCTAACAGCAGTAGCGCTTTTTATAATACTTATTGCGTCGTTCAATTATATTAACCTTTCAACTGCTTCTGCCGGCAGCAGGGCTAAGGAGATAGGTATCAGAAAGCTTCTGGGGGCAGGCAGGAAAATGATCATATTTCAGTTTCTTGCCGAATCTGTAATGCTGTGCCTTGCAGCCTTCATTGTTGCAATTGTATTTGTAGAACTCTTCATCCCGGTTTTCAACAATATGGTATCGGCAAATTTTACAGCCGATCTGTTAACGCGCCCTGCAACACTCTTAATATCCCTTGGGGGAGTAATTCTGACAGGGATTCTTGCAGGTATTTACCCCGCATTTTACCTTTCATCATTTGCTCCTGCATCAATACTGAAAGGTGAAAAAACCAAAGGAAAAGGGGCGGTAAATTTCCGCAGGTTTTTCATAGTACTTCAATTCTCAATAACGGCAATCCTGATAATCGGCACCCTGATTGCAAATTCACAGGTGAACTTTCTTAAAAACAAGGATCTGGGCTTTAACAACGAAAAAGTGATCACTCTCAGACTTAACCGGGAAATTCTCCGCAATGCCGATGCATTCAGGGAGGCTCTTTTAGGTTATCCTGAAATTGAAAAGTATTCCATGTCGAACAATATCCCCGGGTATGTGGGATGGTTCGAGGGATGGCTGATTGACGAAGAGATAAAACAATTCAAATTTATGTCTGTTGACCCCGATTACCTTGATCTTATGGAGATAGAACTTTCTGAAGGAAGGGGCTTTTCATGGGAAAGGTTGTCAGATATGGACAACGCGTTTATTATCAATGAAGAAGCAGTCAGATATTTCGGGTTTGATTCACCTTCAGGCAAAGAGTTTGATGTTGGAATCGGTAAACCTGCGAGGATTCTCGGAGTTGTAAAAGATTTCCACTTCCGGTCTCTTCACGAACCTATCGGTCCTTTTGTAATGGACTGGAACCCGGATAATCTCAGGGTCGCCAATATAAGGATCAGCGGGAAAAACATCCCGGGAACAATGGAATTTATTAAGAAAGAGTGGGGAAAATTCTCTCCTTCCTTCCCTTTTGAATATGCTTTTCTTGAGGATGAAACAAAAAGGCTTTACCGTGCTGAAACAAGTATCACAACACTTTTCAGTTCTTTTGCAATCCTTGCAATAATAATAGCCTGCCTCGGACTCTACGGTCTTGCATCTTTCGTTGCCAACCAGAAAACAAAGGAAATAGGGATCAGAAAAGCAATGGGGGCTTCAGTTTCATCTGTAATGCTTATGCTTTCAGCAGAATTTGCCAAATGGGTAATTATTTCCAACATTATTGCATGGCCGGTTGCATATATAATTGCTTCCAGGTGGCTTGAAAACTTCCCGTACAGGATATCTCCGGGAGCCGGAATTTTTATTCTTGCAGGAATTATTGCCCTTGTAATTGCTGTAGTAACAGTTGCAGGACAATCATACCGTACAGCAAACCTTAACCCTGCCGTTACGCTAAGGGATGAATAAAGGCCACAAAAGACTGCCGGCAAAGCGGTTAGCTTCTTCCTGAAAATTTTTTTATCTGACTGTAACCATCCGTAATCCCGGAAGTAATCATTATGAAAGAATTTCAAAAATGACAGAAGTGAAATTGCCGGACGAAGATCTGATGACTTTAGCGCGTAACGGCAACCTGGATGCAGTAGGCGTTCTATTTGAAAGGTATCATGCCAGGTTGTTCAATTTTTTCCTGAATCTGACACGGTGCAGGGAGTTAAGCAGTGATCTGACTCAAACCGTATTTTACAGAATTATGAAATACAGGGACACATATAACGGACCTAATACCTTCAAAACATGGATGTACCGGATTGCAAGGAATGCATTTACAGATCATTACCGAACCCGGAAAAGAAGAATGGAAAATGAAAACGGCGAACTGAAACTGGCACTTTACAATGAGCTGAGTGATGAAGCGGAAAAAGAAAAAAAGGAAAAATATGAAGCTCTTTCTGCTGCAATGGATAAGCTTCCCGGGAAACAGAAAGAGATTATACTACTGAGCAGGTTTGAAGGCCTGAAATACAATGAAATATCTGAAATAACAGGCGATTCTGTTGCAAATGTAAAAGTAACCGCGCACAGGGCTATTAAATCATTAAAGAAGCTTTATTTTGAAAATGTGCGTGAGTAGGCGCAATTTTAAAAACAAAGAAAAAAGTGCAGAAATGGAAAATAATTGCAGGGAAACGGAAAAATTGCTGATTGCTTATACTGCAGGTGACCTTGAACCGGGCATGCAGGAAGAGGTTAAGAAGCACCTGGAGCAATGCATGGAATGCAAAAAGGAGGCTGACAGGATAAGCCGCTTGTTTGATATGATTGGCAGTTATCCTCAGGAAACGCCTCCGGCAAATATTAAAACCTCATTTTATGCCATGCTGGATGAAGAGAAGTGTAATACTGTACTGAAGGAGAAAAGTATAAAAGGTGGAGAGAGGAAGACCGGTAATAGGGTGCCCCTTCTTCCCTTTTGGATACAGATTGCTGCCGGAGTAGCCCTGCTTATTGCCGGTATGTTTGCAGGTAGTCTTTTATCCCACCACAGGGGAGTTACAGAAAGTCAAAGTGAAATTGCAGCACTTCAGCAGGATATTAAGGAGATGAAGCAACTGGTAGTTTTTTCACTTTTAAGGCAGGAGTCTGCAAGCGAGCGAATAAAAGCCGTCAGCTACGCCATGGAGTTCACCGAACCGGATGTTAAACTAACTGAAGCGCTTTTCTACACTCTCAATTATGATCCAAATGTTAATGTAAGGTTATCAGCGATTCAGGCCCTTTCAAATTTCCCGGCAAGTGGGAAAATCCGGTCCGGTCTTATTGAAGCACTTGAAAATCAAGATGACCCGATGGTACAGATAATGCTCATAAACACCCTGGTGGGAATGGCGGAAAGAGAAGCGCTACAGCAATTAAAAAGACTTGCCGAAGATGAAAAAACACTTGACATTGTCAGGCAGCACGCGGAAGACGGCATCAAAACACTTATATAAAAAGCCAGTCGAAGAAAAACCTGAACCGCAAAATTTTAGATGACATTAAGCTTAATGAAAGGCCTTCAAAAAAGGTTTTACTTAAACAACTGAATATAAATTAAAAATAAAATATTATGAAAAAAGCAATATTTGCAGCAACACTTTTAATTTTCTGCTTAACTGCATATACTGCAACGGCAAGCAGTGAAAGGCAGGAAGAGAAAGAGATAAGGATCCCGGTCACTTCAAAAACTGTATATACAGTAAGGATCAATTCCCTCCAGGGTGAACTGTTTATTGACACACACAGGCGGGAAGAGATAATAATCAGAAGCAGAGGGGAATATGAACCGGAAGAACGTCCGGAAAGGGCGGAAGGCCTTCGCTATATCAGAGCCGACAATACCGGAATTGGAGTCTCGGTAAAAGAAGATGAAAAATCAATTACCCTATCGGGTGCAATGTTTCCCGGAGCGTTCTTTTTCAAAGCAGGGGAACCTGTTTACAATATAACAGTACCTGAGAGGATGGCAATAAAAATCAATTCCGGTCAGCCATTTGCAGGAAACAAATTGATCAGTGTAAAAAACGCAAAAGAAGAACTTGAAATCAGTTCGTTCAATGCTGATATAATGCTTGAGAACATAACCGGACCTGCTATTATAAATACCGTATCAGGCAACATTGAAGGAAGCTTCTCTGCACTCAACCAGGAAAACCCATCCTCATTTTCTGCTGTCAAGGGGCATATTGACCTTTCACTTCCTTCCGCATCACGTGCAACCCTTGAAATATCGACAATAAGTGGAAGGGCTTATACCGATTTCGATTTTGAATACGACCGGAAGGAGGATACAACTGAAATAAGACTGATCGGGGGCGGGGCAATTATTGGCAATATAAACAAAGGTGGTGTAAAGCTCATCCTCAAAACAATTTCAGGCGATGTTTACCTGAGAAAAAAATAACCCCGTTCAGCAAGGTTTTAATGAGCCTCTTCTAAACACCGGTACTCGCATTAAAGCGGATGCCGGTTTTTTCTTATGAAAGCCCCATCAGCCTTCGGCAGACAAAAAGAGATGAATTCCCCATGATCCGGGATTACTTTTTTCGAGTTAAAAACTGTTAACTGCGGAAAACTATTTTGGTTTTAATATTTTTCTGCTACTTTTGCGCTTTTAATAAATAAATTGTAATGACTCCAAAAGAAATAATAGTTGAGCAGGCCTATGAAATGTTTTTCAGATCGGGTATCAAGTCGATAACAATGGATGATATTTCAAGGGAAACAGGTGTCTCAAAAAGAACTATATATGAGAACTTCAGGGATAAGGATGAACTGGTGGCCAGTTGCCTGCATCTTATGGATGAAAGGTTTAACAGGGAATATAACAAAATTGAGAAAGAGTCGGATAATACCCTGATAATGGTTTTCCGTTTCATGAAATTCGGAACAGATGTGTTAAATTCAATAAATCCACAGTTTACACCTGATCTGAAAAAATACCACTTCAGGGTATGGAAAGAAACAATGACAGTAAATGAAAAAAAATATAATGCGCGGACACTCAAAATACTGAAAAAGGGTATCAGGGAAAGGGTTTTCAGGGAAACTATAGATGTGGAAGTTGTTTCAATCCTTTTGAATGAGCAGCTCAGGATTATTTCGGATGAAACGGTTTTCCCCTCTTCCAGGTTCCCGAAAATAGTGGTTTTCGAGAATGTTTTGATAAATTTTTTCCGTGGCATTGCAACACAGAAAGGACTTGACCTGATAGACAAATACCTCAGGGAAGAATCTGATAAATTTGTTACAGTCGGGACATGAAAAAGAAAATTTCACATTCAGTATTGTAATTATTTATAAATAAACCCATTACAAAATTAACTTAAAAATGCCAAAAAGTCTTTATACCAGATTTATTCTCCTGTTAAGTTTAATTACCCTGATTGCAAATCCAACTGAAGCACAGGAGGAATTGCACCTCACACTTGACAGTGCAAGGCATCATGCTCTTGAATACAATAAAAACCTTGTTAATGCCGGACTTGCTGTAGATGAAGCAGGTCAGAAGCTCAGGGAAACAATTGCACAGGGTTTACCACAGCTTGATGCTGCAATCGATTACAACAACTTTTTCGGCTCAACAGCAGAAATAACAATGGGGCCGTTACCGGCTGAGATTGAGTTCAACCCTACAAGTAACCTGAATGTGTCTGTGGGACAACTTATCTTCAGCGGCAGCTACATTGTGGGCATACAAACCGCCAGGCTTTTCAGGGAGGTAACTGAAACAAGCCTGGAAAAATCCAAACTGGATATCAGGGCAGAGGTCACCCAGGCTTACTATCTGGCACTCGTTTCAGAGGAGTCAAAGGCCATCGTTGAGCAAAACATTGAAAACCTGAGGGATATCCTGAAAAAAACACGTGCAATGGTAGATGCCGGAGTAGCTGAGGAAGTTGATTACGACCAGCTTTCTGTTCAGGTAAACATGCTTGAAAATTCATTAAGGGCAGCCGAAAGGCAGGTTGAGCTGGCACACAATATGCTTCTTCTTCAGACCGGACTTCCGGCTGATACTGAGCTGGTGCTGACTGACCGCCTGTCAGATTTTGTAAGTAAAACAGATTTCCATTCCAGCCTTGCTGCTCCATTCAACATACTGGAAAATGCTGACTACCAAATCATGGAGCTGCAGGAAAAAATAGCAGAAAAGCAGGTAAATTTGGAGAGGGCGTCTTTCCTCCCAACAATAACAGGGTTTTACAACTATACTGAAAAACTCCTCAAACCTGAATTTGACATTACACCAAACCATGTTATCGGATTCAACATAAGTATTCCGATTTTTTCCAGCGGAATAAGATCTGCAAGAGTTAACCAGGCTAGAATAAATCATCAGATTGCAGAAAACCAGAAGGAGCTTCTGGCCGATAAGCTTACTATTCAGGAAAAGCAGCTCAGGTACAATTTAAACAATGCAATTGAACAATTTGAAAGTCAGAAGGCAAACCTGACAGTAGCGGAAAGGGTATTCAGCAATTTAAAAAAGAAATATGAGCAAGGCCTTGTTTCAAGCCTGGATCTGACTACAGCAAACAACAATTACCTGCAGGCTGAAAACAGTTATATATCGGCAATGATCCAACTGCTGGAAGCACAGGTTGAAATGGACAAACTCCTCAATTCCATATAGAATATAAAATATTGAAAAAATTGCAAACCAATATATTTCGAATAAAATGATTAACAAAAGAGTTTTAAAGGTACTTTACCCGGTTACGGCAATATCATTGTTTTTATTCAGCTGCTCTTCCGCTTCTGAAAGTCCGGAAAATGACACAGCCGAAGAACGGGTGGAGCCGGTAAGGGTTATTGAAATTGATTACAGGGAGATCTCCAGGAGTATTACACATACTGCAACTCTTCAGCCATACACAGATGTCCATCTTGCACCGGCTTCTCCCGGCCGTATAGAAAGAATCCATGCAGATGAAAGCGACAGGGTCAGCAAAGGAGATTTACTTGTTGAAATGGACAGGACTCAGCTAAACCAGGCAATGGTTCAGTTGCAGAACCTGGAAAAAGATTACCGCAGGCTCAAAACACTGAAGGAGGAGGGTAGCATTCCGGAACAGCAGTATGACCAGATAAAAACACAGTATGAAGTTGCACTTTCAAATGCTGAGTTCCTTAAGGAAAACACTACACTTGAAGCACCTTTCAGCGGTACTGTTTCCGGCAGGTATTTTGAGAACGGGGAGATGTTTACCGGTACTCCCAACACCCCTGAGGGGAAGGCGGCTATCCTGTCAATTGTAGAAACCGGAAGACTCAAAGTTACTGTAAGCGTTCCTGAGAGGTTCTATCCCAATATTAAGACCGGTATGCCTGTTTCAATCAAAAGTGATGTTTATCCCGGTGAAGAGTTCTCCGGTTCTGTCTTAAGGATCAATCCGGTAATCGATCAGCACACAAGAAGCTTCAGAATTGAGCTTGTAGTGCCAAACCCTGATGAAAAGCTCAGGCCGGGCATGTTCGCAAGGGCAACCATTGACGTGGAAAGTGTGGAAACAATTGTTGTACCGGCAATTGCCGTATTGAAGGTGCAGGGATCAAACGACAGGTACGTTTTCATCGAAGAGAACGGAACGGCAAGGAGGGTAACTGTTGAAATCGGGCAGCGTTATGACGATATGGTCGAAATCATCTCAGATGATATTACTGCAGGAGACAACCTGGTGATTGCCGGACAGGGGCGACTTGTTGACGGGGTTGCAGTAAAGGTTGAAACCCAATAAACAGAAATTGATAATTCAAGAATAACCATCACTAAATATGAGTATATACAAAAGTGCCGTAAATAAACCCATCACAACACTGATGATATTTGTCGCGATTATCGTGATGGGTATATATTCCCTGATATACATACCGGTGGATCTTTATCCGGAAATGGATCCGCCATACATATCGGTAATAACAAGTTACCAGGGAGCAAATGCAAGTGATATAGAAGTAAATGTTACACGACCCCTTGAAGATGCCCTGAACAGGGTTGACAACCTGAGGGAAATATCTTCCACTTCAAGTGACAATGTATCGGTAATATTTCTGGAGTTTGACTGGGGGTCTGATTTGAACGAGGCTTCAAATGAAATCAGGGATGCAATTGACCTGTTATTCGACTATCTCCCTGACGGGGTAAGCCGTCCAACCATATTCAAGTTTGATTTGAGTATGTTCCCAATACTCTTCTATGCAATCACTGCAGATGATAGCTACAGCGGTATGGCCAAAATACTTGAGGAAAGGTTGATTAATCCCCTTAACCGGATTGACGGTATAGGAACAGTTATGCTAATGGGCACACCTGAAAGGAAAATATATGTAGAAGCAGATCCCGTTAAGCTGGATGCCTATAACCTGACCATTGAACAGATTGGCAATACCATACAGGCAGAGAACATGAACATGCCTTCCGGAAAGATCAAAATGGGGATGATGGATTACCAGCTGAGGGTTGAAGGAGAAATAAAGGAGAGTTATGAGCTGGAAAACCTTGTGGTAGGCCATTTTCAGCACAGTTCAATATTCCTGCGGGATGTGGCTGAAGTAAGGGACACGTTGAGGGACTTGACTATTGATTCACGAATTGTCGGCAAGCAGGGGGTAAGGATGATGGTTATGAAGCAGTCTGATGCAAATACTGTAAGAATTGCCTCTGATGTAAGGGAAGCTATTTCCGAGCTTGAAAAGGAGCTCCCTCCTGACATAGAGATAATGCAAATATTCGATACATCGGAGTTTATAAGTGATTCCGTAAACAATCTGTCACAAACAATTTTTTGGGCAATTATTTTCGTTGTGCTGGTGGTTCTCTTTTTTATCGGCAAATGGAGGGCTACCTTTATTGTAATGCTTACAATCCCCATATCGCTTATTGTATCATTTATATACCTTTTCATAACCGGAGGGTCGATCAACCTGATCTCCCTCTCATCACTGACCATAGCCCTTGGTATGGTGGTTGACGATTCAATTGTGGTACTGGAGAATATCTCAAAGCATGTGGAACGCGGCACCAGTCCGCGCGAAGCTGCAATATACGCAACCAATGAAGTGTGGCTTCCTGTTATAATTACGACACTTGTTATTGTTGCTGTTTTCTTTCCGCTGACCCTGGTTGGCGGGATGACGGGTGTGTTGTTCAAACAGTCCGGCTGGATAGTCTCAATTACGGTTATTACATCCACAATTGCCGCAATAACGCTGATCCCGATGCTCTCATCACAACTGCTTGAAATAAAGAAAAAGCTGGAAGGCAGGCGCCGCCCTTTCTACGGGAGAACCATTGAGCCTTTCATTAAAAAAATGGAAGGCACTTATGAAAAAATTATCAGGTTTGCTCTTAAACATAAAAGGAAAGCTCTTGTCATTGCTTTTGCAATTTTTGCCGGTTCGTTGCTGCTTCTCAGGTTTATAAGTTCTGAGTTCATACCGGAATCTGATGAAAGCAGGTTAAACGCTGAAATAGAGCTTACCACCGGCCTCCGGGTGGAAGAGACAATGAAGGTGGCAAGGGAACTGGAGAGAATTATTGAAGAAAGATACCCTGAAGCTGAGATCTATGCAGTTTCATCAGGTTCGGATGAAGAAGGCGGGATGGCAGGTTTGTTCGGACAAACCGGTTCAAATATGATAGAAGTTGTAATGGGTTTGTCCCCTATTGATGAAAGAGACCGGTCAGTTTGGGATATTACAGAAGATTTCAGGCACCAGCTGGAACAGATCCCTGAAATAGTTGAGTTCTCTGTTACTGCAGCAGGAGGAGGGATAGGAGGCACCACGGTTGATGTTGAGATTTTCGGATATGATTTCAATGTTACAAGTGGAGTTGCCCATGAAATAAGAGAGCGTTTAAATAATATCCCCGGTGCTGCAAATGTTCAGGTAAGCCGCAAAGATGACAGGCCTGAACTTCAGGTGGTACTTGACAGGACAAAGCTGGCTGAAAGCGGACTGAACACTGCAATGGTTTCAAGTGCCCTGCGTAACAGGGTGGCGGGAATGACAGCTTCCATTTTCAGGGAAGAAGGAGAGGAATATGATATAGTTGTAAGGTACGGGGAAGAGTTCAGAAACTCCATATCCGATCTGGAATCAATAACCATTACCAATCCTGCCGGTAACAAAATCAAACTCGGTGAAGTGGGGAAGGTTGAAGAATACTGGAACCCCCCGAATATAGAGAGGAAAAGGAGGGAAAGGGTAGTAACCGTTTCGGCTGAACCTTCAGGAATTGCCCTTGGCGACCTCGCAGATGAGATCAACTCAATTGTTGCCGATACCGATATTCCATCAGGAGTATATGTAAATGTAGGGGGTGCTTATGAAGACATGATGGAGTCCTTTATGGACCTTGGTCTGCTTCTGATTTTAAGTATAATACTCGTTTTCCTTATTATGGCCTCGCAGTTTGAATCTTTCATCATGCCCTTTGTTATAATGTTCTCAATTCCTTTCTCATTTACCGGGGTTATATTGGCCCTGTTTGTCACTAATACAACCCTGAGTGTCATTGCCGGACTGGGTGCCGTACTGCTCATTGGAATAGTGGTTAAGAACGGTATTATCCTGATAGATTACATTAATCTGATGCGTGACCGGGGTAATCCGCTGAATGAGGCTATTGCTATTTCAGGGAGATTAAGGCTGAGACCGGTACTGATGACAGCTATGACCACAATGATGGCAATGCTTCCAATGGCTCTCAGCAGAGGTGAAGGAGCCGAGATATGGAGTCCGATGGGTATAACACTAATTGGTGGACTTTTCTTCTCGACTGCCGTAACACTCATATTGATTCCGGTTGTTTACGGCATTGTAGCGCGCCGTGGCGAGAGAGACAAGCTTCGAAAAATAAGGACGAAATTCACTTTTATTAACGGCAATAAGAATATATAAAAAGACAATAATTGCACTATGAAGGCAGTAATGATCATTTTCAACCAGGCCAATACCGAAAAAGTTGAATATATCTTCGACAGGCTTAAGATCAGGGGTTATACCTGGTGGAGTGAAGTAAAAGGGCGGGGGTCTGAATCAGGCGACCCCCGCATGGGCACCCATACCTGGCCGGAACTCAATTCAGCCGCAATGGCAGTGGTAACTGATGACAAGGTTGATGGTATTCTCGAATGCGTTGAAAAACTCGACAAGATAAATGAAGAGGTAGGTATCAGGGCGTTTGTGTGGAATATTGAAAAAACATATTGATAAAAAATTGCAGGTAAAGCAGTAACTGCTTAGCCTGCTATACCGGGGCCGGCAGGCAATTCCCTGGCTGAACATTCATCAATTAGTTTAACCCCCTCGGGAGTTGCAATGCCACGGGTGTAATTTATAACCAGGTTGTTGAATACCTCAGTAACGCTAAACTCTCCAGATGAAAAAAACTCATGATTGGAAAATATATTAAGCTGTTCTACAAAAATTCTGGCCACTAAATTTATATTTATCTCTTTTCGGTAAAACCCCTCCTTCACCCCTCTGGCGAGCAGTTCCCTGGTTGTCTGATAATTGCTTTGGTTGTTTCTCCGGACCATCTCTTCCCATATTTCAGGGTAATAACGTTTCAGGTCTTTGAAAAAAAGAGGGTTAATTGAAAGCAGGATCTCATTCCCTTTTTTAAGAAAGGCTATTATTGCTTCCACTACATTATTGTTGGCACCAAGTATGGTGTCGCTTGCTTCCCTTTGTTTCCTTATCAGATTATCAAGGCTATAACGTATCAAGTTGTCTTTATTGACAAGTTGTTCATAAATAGTGCGCTTCGAAATACTCATTTCTGAAGCTATATCATCCATCCTGATATTCCTGATACCATTTGCAAGAAAAAGCCGGGTAGCAGTTTCAATAATGCTTCCGTTTACATCAGTCATTTGTCGCCCGTTTTTTTAATTTCCGAATTTAGGACAAAAAAGTTCAAATGCAAAACCATAACAACCAAGATCATAATTATAGGGTTTCTAAAATCTATTTTATTACTGCGTTATGAAAACCTGAAGAAATTGTATGGAAAGATCAGGCAAGAAGTTCTCTTGTTCTTCAGGCATAAGATCAGAAGTTATTTAATAACAAATTGAACAAAAGACCTTAACAGTCTCTTATTCTGAATATATTTAAAAACCCTAAAAATAATTCATATATTGCAGCTTTAAAAATATTTCATTTTTTTGAAACAACTTATTGTAACAGAACGTAAACAAAAAAACCATTTATATTTACCGATAAAATCAGAGCCATGAAAAGAGTGTTAATAATTCTTGCTATCTCATTATCAACAGGTTTGCTAATGACTTCATGCTATTTAAACAGGCCGGTTTGCCCTGCTTATGCCGAAGCACAGGAACAGACCGAAATTGAGAAAACCTGACTTCAAAATAACTTCTCTGCAAATCTTCCAGGTTCAAAATCATTCGGCTTTAAACCGTAGTTCGAGGCAAGACTTCTCTTAATTACCTCCTCATCATGTGGGAGGCCGGTTAATACACTTTCCGGTTCCTTTTCTCCTTTTTTCCCAAAGATCTCACCTTCAACTTTCGAGTTGAGTATAATACCGTTTTTTACTTCAATTTTAATTTCAACCGTCCCGTATTTTGTTCCGATCAATTTTTCAAAAGTATAGGGAGGGGAATATCCGAAAATCCAATCCCACTGAGAATACTTTTCATCAACAAGCTTGTTCACTTTAAAGATATCGTGATCAGATAACCTGTAAATACTTGAACCGGAAAACAAATTCATTACATGCTCCAGGAACATGTCCCTGAAGCTTTTTATATCCAGATCCGTTTGAAGATGATCGCGAATATTTGTTACGCTGCCCGGGTTACTTTGAACCCATTTGCCCTTGTAGCCGGAACTATTATTTGCAAGTGAAGAGTTAAGCTCGTCAATATCTGATGAAAACAACAGGGTGCCATGATGTATTGACCGGTTTTTGAAAACATGGGCGGCATTACCTGATATTTTCCTGCCTTCTATTACCAGGTCGCTTTTACCTGTAAGACGGGCATCAAGTTTTAGTTTATGCAGAAAATCAAGTACCGGTTGTGTATATTTCCTGAAGTTAACGGTTTCACCATCCCTGCTGTTTGTTATAAAGGAATAATTGAGGTTCCCCGGGTCGTGATAAACCGTTCCTCCCCCGGAGATCCTCCTCCCAACTGTAATATTATTTCTTTTAATATAAGGGTAATTGATCTCGGCATAAAGATTCTGATGCTTACCGCATATAACCGATCTGTCATTAAGGTATAAAACAAAAAAATCATCCCTGGTTTTGTGTCTCAGGCAATACTCCTCCAGGGCAAGGTTGAAAAAAGGGCAGTTTCTTTCACTTATTATGAAAAGCATATTATCAGGTCGGCAAAAAATCAGTTTGTTATATAAAGTATTTCACCTGAAATATAAGTCCTGTACTGTTTAAGAGGCCTCGATGCTGGCCCCCGGTCAGGCATACCTTCATTTGGCAAAACAAACCTCGAGTCGCAGCAGGGGCAAACAGCAAAGAGTTCATCTTCTAAATCAACTGCACAATTGTGAAGCGGCTCATACGGGCATGTCCTGTCAAACGCCTTGAAAGACATGTTGGATTCGCGATATAAAATAATTCCGTTTAACCCTCCATTTATTGCCATCGAACTACCGATGCCAAGATTTGCCAGATCGGTATGAATATGAAGGCGCTCGTCCACTTTAACGTAAGGCATCCAGTGATCATCGTCGTCACATGAAATAAAAATCGTCAACAACAATGAAATAAATAAAATATTTCTTACTTTTGCTATAAGTGTCAACTTGTCTGAAAATTTAAAACCTGCGCTAAATTAAGTTTTTTTTGTTATTTTGCTTGTTTAGGGTTGGTTTTTTTATCATATAAAAGGGTTAATAGTATTGAACGAATGTCACTCCTGAAACAATAATTATTTTTATGGAAGGATTT